>CAZOKL010000037.1:12464-20929 GCA_964580305.1 uncultured Bacteroides sp. | reverse complement strand
GTATGAAAGCAACAGCAAACTTTAAAACGAGTTAAAATCTCGTTTTAAAGTTTGCCTAAGATTCGGTCTATAACCCAGTTGGTCGGTGTGGCGCTTACGCCGTCGCATGTGCATATATTTTTACTTTGCAGATGTTCTACGACGGCTTTAATGAGCGGGTATTGGATGTTTTCAGGATTTTCAAAGTTGAACTCTTCGCGTCCGCGTTGAGTGTGCAGGGTAATGGGGGCATAGGAAAATGCAGAGAAACAAATCATGCCACGGTCGCCGATAATCTCGATACGGTCTTCCTTTGCTGATTCATGCGCCACGAAGCACCACGAACCGGAACCTGTCAATCCGTTTTCGAACTTGAAACAGGCACTGACGGAGTCTTCAACCGTGTAAAGTTTGGCGCGGTTGCTGCTGAATCCTTTTGCTTCCAGAATGCAGCCGAACATGTCTTGCAGGATGTCTATCTGGTGTGGAGCCAAATCGTAGAAGTAACCACCGCCGGCGATGGATGCGTCCAGGCGCCAAGGTTGGTTGGTCTGGTCGCAGTCGGATGCACTGGGCGGCTGGGCGAAGCGGATTTGCACATGAAGAATCTTTCCAATGGCTCCTTCGTTGACCAGTTGTTTTACTTTCTGGAAGTAGGGTAGATAGCGGCGGTAGTAGGCCACGAAGCAGGGCATACCCGTTTCCTCCGATATGCGGTTGATGCGCAGGCAGTCCTCATAGCAGGCAGCCATGGGTTTTTCTATATACACCGGCTTGCCGGCTTTCATGGCCATGATGGCAAAGGTGGCGTGTGAAGAAGGAGGTGTTGCGATGTAGACAGCATTCACCTCCGGATCGTCGATCAATTTCTGTGGGTCGGTGTACCAGCGTGGCACATGATGCCTTTCAGCGTATGATTTTGCTTTCTCCGCACTGCGGCTCATGACAGCCACCACCTTGGAATTTTCAACTTTATTGAAAGCTGGCCCACTTTTTTTTTCGGTCACATCTCCGCAACCGATAAAACCCCATTTTATCATCATACTGTATGCTTTTAGAGTGATTATGAAACTTATCTTAAAAAAGATGCTACTGTGAATTGCAAAGTTATCTAATTTACCTACTTTTGCTATAAGTATAACCGAATTTTAATCTAGAAAGTAATGGAAAATATAGAGCAGTTGAGTGCTTTTTATAAGCGTCGCGGTTTCATCGGACGATTGTTCGGAGGATATGTGTTGCTGGAAAAAAACTTTCGCACCCTGTTGCGCGCGGGTTCGTTCGTACTCGTGCCGTATGCTGTTCTGATGGCCATAGGTTTGGTGTGGCTGTCTGATACGATGCGGGATGCCGCCTCTTCCACAAATATGGCTGCGTGGATGACAGGAAAGGGTGATTGGGCTGCTGTGGTGTGGCCTGTAGTCATGCCGGCGGCGGCTTGTTGCCTAGTATTCCTGGTGGGGATGTGCGTCTGGCAGGCACTGATGTTCGGCATGTTCCGAAAATATATAGAACTGGGCTTCGTGCCATCCTTGAAGATGAAGGCTTGGTTCTCGTGGATGGGGCGCGACGTCTGGCGTTACTTCCTCTATATCTTGTTTACCATGTTCTTTTGGATGGTGGTGGCCGCCATTCTCTACATGTTTGTCACGATAAACAGGTGGTTAGGACTTGTGATGCTGCCTGTGATGCTCTATTTTGCAGTGACACTCATCTTGTTTCCTTACTTCTACATGATTGAGCGCGAGACATTGTGGGACGCTTTTCTGCATGCATTCCGCAGGGGGACTCCGGTATGGGGCACCACGTTCTCCATCAGGCTGTTCACGTGCATCATTGTGGGAATTTTCACGCTTATATGTTCCATGCCCATGTGTATCACCATGATTGTGGACAATCAGGTGGTCTGGAGCGTGATGGACGGCAACGTGCCAGATTTACCATCTTATTATGTATTCCTGAAGGTCGGCTGTTATGCCATTTATCTCTATGCCAATGCGCTGGGGATGATTTTCATCGAAGCCCCGATGCTGTTTCACTATGCCTCGGTGATATTGCCTGAAAAGGAAAAGATGCTGGCCGATGCCCGTGCCGAACATGAACGTCTCAAGGCTGAACGGGCTCGTAAGGCTGCCGAGAAGGAACGGGAGATTGCCACCCGTGACGGAGCTGCCTACCGCCCTTGGGGACTGCGCAGCTGAACTTTGGACGACGGTGTTTCTTGACCCATAAGAGTCTGTCTTCAATTCTTATTTTGAGACAGACTCTCTTTTTATGGCAAATACGGTAAATTCGTGAATCTTGCGCATTGGGACTTTCACATGCCGCACTGGTCAAGAATCCCCAGCCCATTTCTTTTTCCTTTTTAGTCTCTTTTTCTTTTGGGTGGATGTAGTGTCTGTGCGGAGTGTGTCACTTTTCGGTTTCCAATTTCTGTGGAACAGTTCTTTCAGGTGGTCAAAGTCACGTTTGAACAGCAGTCCGATGCCTTGTGTGGTCAGTGTGGTTTTGGCAAAATAGCGGTCGTTGGTCTGGTTGTATCCCTTTAGGCTGAGATCGCCGGATGGGGTAAGTAACCATTGGACGTCGAAGTCACCAATAAAGTTGGTGGTGGCCACTTGACTGTCTCGGTAGCCAAAATTACCGTTGATGAGCAGGCGGTTGTTGAGCAGGCGTCCGGACAACATGCCTTCCACTTCCATGTCCGTCCATCCATTGTCACCTGTGCTCAGGTTGGTTCCAAAATTCCATTGGTTACTGTTGATGATGTGTGAAAGCATGTTGTTCAGTTGCCCGGATAAAGTGGATGAAAGCAATGAGTTCATGGCCGATGTCTGTCCGTTGCCACTGTCTAGGCTGGTGTTTGCATAATCATAGGTATAGAAACGTCCGATGCCTAGGAGATAGATGATTTGCATTTCCATCTGTTCGTCCGTGCTGATGTAGCTACGCACCAACTCACGTTCTTCTTCGTTGACTGTTGGCAGTTCGAGATCAAAGTGTACGTTTGGTGATGCCAGTTTGCCTGTCAGATTCAGCAGACAGTTTACTCTGACAGAGTTCTGGGTAAATGTGGCATTAGATGCCAAGTCTTTCAGTGAAGCTGAGTTGACCGTATAAACAGCTTGCAAGTCGATGTCGCCGTCTCTGGGCATACCGCTGAAAGTGATGCTTCCTCCGGGTTGCAGCTGGAAGTCTTTTCGGATAACTTCTTGCAGACTGAGTTTGTAGATGCCATGGTCAAGGGTGTATGTGCCATAGAGCTTGAAATCACCTTTATTGTAAAAGTTGGCTTGCAGGTTGCCTCTTCCTTGTGCCATGGCATAGTCTCCGGAGATGGGGTCCATGATGACTTTAATGGTTGCATCCGGAGTGATGTCCATTTGTGCGTTGAGGCGGATGTCTATTGGTGCCATGTCGACAGTCACTGTGTCTGCATCCAATAGTTCTTTGAATGGGTCAGGAATCTGTTCGTTCTCCCACTTTGGGCGCGGGGTTTTGTCGACGAAAGTGATGAATCCGTTGTCAGCAATTTCTTCGGGTGTGCCCAGCTTATAGATAAATGACGTGTTCCGTCCGGTGCGGATATTGGTGTTTACGTTGAGTCCGTTTGTATTTCCTTGCAAGGTAGTGATGCCGGAGCCATAGATGCTGCCATAAATTAGTGATTCACTGTCGTCAGGCGCATCGTAGAGGAGCAGGTTGTCTGTGTTGAAGGTGAAGTTATAGCTTATGTCACGCAAATGATTATGAAGGAGTGCACCTCTGACAGTTCCCATGTTTCCGTGTTTGTCTTGTATGTTGGCTTTTTGAAACTCTATGGCGTTCTGCAGTAGGCAGACAGAGTCTATTTGGATCTTATATCCGGTGTGAAGGACGCCCACCTGGACAAAGGCATTGCCGGAAGCCATTCCTTCCAGATTCAAGTTGGCAAATGGCCCGTATAGGCGGATGTCTCCTGTCACTCTTCCGGTGAGTCTGTCAAAAACATTGGCCGTGTACATGTTTAAGAATTCCAGATTGGTACTGTCTGCTGTGATGTGCAGGTCTAAGCCGGCTTTGGGAGGCGACACCCATCCTTTCACCGTGGTGCGTGAATGAGGTGTCGTTTCTCTGATGTCGGCGTCAAGATAGATATTCCCTTCCTCGGCGTCCCATCGGCTTTTTAGTTTCATGTCTCCCATGAGTCCGCCATTGAATGTGAAACGACTGATGTTCAGGTCGGCGTTGAGCGATGGCTTTTTCAGGGCATGTTTAATGTAAGCTTTTCCGTTAGCTACACCTCGGAAGTCGACCGGATTGAACTGGATGATGTCGAATATGTATTCCAGTTGTATATTTTTCAAGTCGATGCTGAGTGAATCTTCAGAATGGGGAGTCAGATTCCCGTTGATGTGCAGATGCTGGTTCTCGTGTTCGAAACGGAAATTGTTGATGGCCACACGGCTGGAGTCAATGATAATGTCAGAGCGGTTCAGTGTCCACACTGTATCGTTGATGATGATGTGTGAAGGCTGGATACCGACCCGCATGTTTATGCCTTCCTGAGTTTCATGCTGTTTGAAAAAGTTGGCGACAGTGGAAATTTCTCCGCTGTAGGTGGTGATGGTGTTGTTGCCCCAGTTCAACCGAGTGGTCAATTTGTCGTCTTCAGCTTCGGCGTTTAGAGTCAGGTTGAGCATGGAGCTGTATCTTTTTCCCATTTGTTTACTGATACGGACCAGAGCTTGCAATTTGTCCTGCGGATTGTTGACAAGGAGCATACCCGACTCATAGTGCGTGCCGTTGTAGGAGAAGGAGGGAAGGTAGGCCTCCAGTTTGATATGGTTGTCTTGTTCTTGGAAATCTCCTTTGATGCTTCCCGGCAGATGCAGGGTCAGAGGGATGCAGAGAATCTTGCTTAGAAAGTCTGTGTTGGTGACGTCTAACCTGAAACTTAGGTAGTTGTCTGATGATGTTTGGGGCTTGTTGCTGGGGGAGATAATCGAAGGCAAGTATTGATGCAGCAGATGCATCATGCTCTCCGGCAGACTCTTGAACTGAAATTTGCCCTCTATCTCTCCATTCATGAAGTCGGAGAGGAAATGAATATTGCGCTTTTTCTCGTTTTCCAGGAAAGAGCTGATGGTGAAGTGGCGCAGGAAATAAGAATTTTCCGGCGACTGCATGCGCAGGCTGTCAATGCGGATGCTTCCCACCATGTTGTCTAAGTTGTTGCCTTTGAAGTTTGTGCGGATGCGTGCTGAAAATTCAGTGTCAGGATGCTTATTGCTGAGTTTCAGTGTATTCGGGCGGAAGTGATCAATGCGGGCTGTCAGGTTGAACTCCGGTACTTCCTTAACGGGATTGAACTCTCCGTCGATGGACAGTTGGCAGTCGGGGTCGTTGACACTCAGGTGACCGTTGTAATATCCTTCGCTATACTGAGCGTTGATGCAGATATTGTCATACGTGTGTTGCTTGTATTCCAGGAGAGGAATGTTGCCGTTGACGGCAATTTGCGGAAAGCTGCCGTTAGGGCGGGTTCCTTGTACTTCAATGTCCAGCGAGATGCGCCCCAGACCGGGTGTCTCGGTGAGCTGACCCAGTTGAAAATCTTCTGTGAGGAGCCTCCCCTGGAACATTTTCAGCTCATCGTCCAGGCTCAAGTTCAGATTGGTATTGACCGTGCCTGCCGCACTTTCCATGTCGCCTCGGAGTTGCAAGTCCTTGAACGTTCCGCGCGCACTTCCTTGAAAGGAGAAGTAGCCCATGCGCATGACAGCAGGAGGCATGTCAGTGCCCAGGTTTTGTGCTAGGAAGCGTAGGCCCGTGTTTGTGATGTTCAGCTTCGGGAGATTACAGTCGATGAAGCTGTGCTCAGGTTCAAACGGATTGCGCACACGGCAGTAGAGATGCAGTTGGATGTCGTTGTTGTCCGACTGCAGGCGGAAGTCGTTGAGCGAGATTTCCCGGGAATTGCCTTGCACATGGGCACGTATCCACAGCGGGGCGGTGAATGACGACAGGGAGGGGACGAAACATTTCAAATCACTCAACGTGATGTAAGATCTGCTGATGTCGCCTTCAAACTGGAGGTTTTTCCAGCTCTCCTGCGACGTCGCATCGTAACCGGCCAGCAGTGTGTCGATGCGCACGATTGAGCCGGGCAACTCCAGAGCGAAGCGTGAGAGGGTAGCCGCCTGTGAATTGGCCACCAGCTTGAATGACAGATTGCGAAGTTTGAAGCCCGACTGCTCGGTGAAGCTGAGGTGACGTATGGTTGTGTTGAGGGAGTCGCGCCGAAGGGCTTTCAGGGAGATATTGGCTCGCACGTCGTCCAGACGCAGATGCCCGATGTTGAACTCTCCCGGCGTTTGCGGTGTCCACAGCTGGTCATAGGCTATGTGACCGTGACGGATGAGGATGGCATTGATGCGAAGGTTGAGGTCAGTCTTGGTCGATGTCGTGTCGTCAGATGAAAGGGCGTCGATGAGGAACTGATAGTTGGGAGCCGAGAGGGAATCGCTGTGCGAGAGGTCAAGCTGCAAGTGGTGGAGCAGAACGTTATTCACCACGATTTTGTTTTGCAGCAAGGCCCTGATGCTGAACTTGGCAGAGAGGCGTGTCGCCTCGAGCAGCGGCGCTCCGGAACGGTCGCGGATGTTCACGTCGTCAAGGATGACACGATTGAGCAAACCGATGTTGACATTGCCGACAGCTACTTCAGTCTGAAACAGGCGGCTCAGTTTCTGCGACGTGAACACGGAAAGGCGCTGCTGCACAGACGGGAGGTTCAGCAGGATGATGATAACTGCATACAAGCAGGCAGGTATCGCGATACAGAAACGCAGGATGTTGCTTAAACGTTTGATAGTCGGTCGGCGTTTATTTGTAAATACTTGACAAAAGTACGAAATTTTGGCGGGAAGCACTGAAAAAAGACCGTAAAAGATTGTTGTAGGTCAGGATTCTTTCTTAAGTTTGCCATCGAATAATCTTAAAATCTTTTCAAATATGATGAAATCAATCGTTTCTCTTTGTGTGCTGGCGATGGCTTGCGCCGGAGTACAGGCTCAACAGGATGGGGGCATTTCCCAGGAGATGCTTCAGAACATCAAGAAAGCCTACAAAGCCACACCCGCAGACCGTGCCCTGATGAATGCCATCACGGCGAACGACATCCGTGTACTGGCTGTCAATCATGAAAACCAAGCTAACTTCGACACCTATTTCAGTAATAAGGTGAATTCACACGGCATTACTGACCAAAAGTCTTCAGGTCGCTGCTGGCTCTTCACGGGGCTCAACGTCATGCGTGCACAGATGATGGCGAAATATAACCTGACCTCGCTCGAGTTCTCGCAGACCTACGGATTCTTCTGGGACCAGCTCGAAAAGGCCAACCTCTTTCTTCAGGGCATCATTGACACGGCCGACCGGCCGATAGATGACCGGATGGTCGAGTTCCTCTTCCGCAGCCCCCTGAGTGACGGAGGGCAGTTCACCGGTGTGATGGACATCGTGGGCAAGTATGGAGTTGTGCCCAAGGAAGTCATGCCCGAGACGTATGGCAGCGAACACACCGCCCAGATGAGCAGTTTTATCAAACTGAAGCTCCGCGAGTTTGGCCTCCAGCTCCGCGACGAAGTTGCCAAGGGCACCAAAGCTGCCGGCCTGGCTGCGATGAAGACCGAGATGCTCGGCACGATTTACCGCATGCTTGTGCTCACGCTCGGCGAACCGCCTACGGAGTTCCAGTGGGTGATGCGCGACGCTGACGGACGGCCGCGCGGCGAGGTGAAGACTTACACTCCGCAGTCGTTCTTCAAGGAGTTCATCAATGAAGATTATGTCAATGACTACATCATGGTCATGAACGACCCCTCGCGCCCCTATTGGAAGGTTTATGAAATCGACTACGACCGCCACTCTTACGATGGGCACAACTGGCTCTACGTCAATCTTCCGACAGAAGAAATCAAGCCTATGGCCATCGCTTCCATCAAGGACAGCACGATGATGTATTTCTCATGCGACGTGGGCAAGTTCATCGACCGCCAGCGCGGACTCCTTGACGTGCGCAACTATGACTATGATTCGCTCTTCGGCACCACCTTCGGCATGGACAAGAAACAACGCATACAGACCTTTGCCAGCGGCTCGACTCACGCCATGACCCTCATGGCCGTTGACCTCGATGCCGAGGGAACGCCGAAGAAATGGATGGTGGAAAACAGCTGGGGCCAGTCTGGCTACAAAGGACACCTCATCATGACCGACGAGTGGTTTGACGAATACATGTTCCGTCTGGCCGTCAACAAGAAATACGTGCCCGAGAAGGTGCTCCGCCTGCTTGAGGAAAAGCCTGTCCTCCTGCCGGCGTGGGATCCCATGTTCGCCCCCGAACAGTAGACCGGCACCCGACGCTGCCTGTCAGCCCGGAAATGCACTGCAAAGCGGGTGTGTCGCGAAGAAATTCGCCGGCACACCCGCCTTTCTTTTGT
>CAZOKL010000037.1:3233-12364 GCA_964580305.1 uncultured Bacteroides sp. | reverse complement strand
CTGTCTGTATCTCTTCTTCTGCAAGTTTGTATCTCTTCATCTACAGATTTGCAGATGCAGAGATGCATGCTTGCATCAGCGTGATGCAGACGTGCAGATGCCGGGATGCGAGCATGCATCTCATGAGATGCGTCCGTGCACCCGTTGGTCTGCGGACAAAAAAATGCCCGGCTACGTGTGTGCAGCCGGGCAAGTCTGTATGTGCATTTGCCGTATGGTTCGTCAGGAGTTCATGCTCAGAAGGAGTTCTTCGTTGTTTTTCGTATTCTCCATCTGTCCTTTCACAAACGTCATGGCCTCGATGGGGTTCATGTCAGCCAAGTATTTGCGCAGAATCCAGGTGCGGTCAAGCGTCAGTTTATCAAACAGGAGGTCGTCCCGTCGCGTGCTGGATGCCGTGACGTTCACCGCCGGGAAGATGCGCTTGTTTGCCAGGTTGCGGTCAAGCTGTAGCTCCATGTTGCCCGTGCCCTTGAACTCCTCGAAGATGACTTCGTCCATTTTCGAACCCGTGTCGATGAGGGCCGTTGCGATGATGGTCAGCGAGCCGCCGTTTTCAATGTTTCGGGCTGCGCCAAAGAAGCGCTTGGGCTTGTGGAGGGCATTGGCGTCGACACCGCCCGAGAGCACCTTGCCCGATGCCGGTGAGACGGTGTTGTAGGCGCGTGCCAGTCGGGTGATGGAGTCGAGGAAGATGACCACGTCGTGCCCGCACTCAACCATGCGCTTGGCTTTCTCAAGGACGATGCCGGCAATTTTCACGTGGCGTTCGGCCGGTTCGTCAAAGGTGGAGGCAATGACTTCTGCGTTCACGCTGCGTGCCATGTCGGTCACTTCTTCCGGACGCTCGTCAATGAGGAGCATAATCATGTAGACTTCCGGATGGTTGGCAGCGATGGCGTTGGCAATGTCTTTCATGAGGATGGTCTTACCCGTCTTTGGCTGTGCCACGATGAGTGCACGTTGTCCCTTGCCGATGGGGGCAAAAAGGTCGACGACACGTGCCGAGAGATTGTCGTTCACCCCGCAGCAGAGGTTGAACTTCTCGTCGGGGAAGAGGGGAGTGAGGTGCTCGAATGGCACGCGGTCGCGCACCATGGAAGAGTCTTTCCCGTTGATTTTCGACACCTTGACCAGCGGGAAATACTTTTCGCCTTCCTTGGGCGGGCGGATGGTTCCTTCAACAACGTCGCCCGTCTTGAGGCCGAAGAATTTGATTTGCGATTGTGAAACGTAGATGTCGTCGGGCGAGGAGAGGTAGTTGTAGTCCGACGAGCGCAGGAAGCCATATCCGTCGGGCATGATTTCAAGCACGCCGAGTCCGGTGAGGATGTCTTCAAAGTCATACTCCGGCATCCGGCGGTTTTGCTGGTAGGGGCGTTCTTGTTGGAAGTTTTCGTTGCCGCGGTTGTTGTAGCTGTTTGCGTGGAAGGGTCGTTGCTGGTTGTTGTAATACCGCTGCTGGTTATTGTTGTTGTTTCGCCGTGCCTTGTTGTTTTGATTGTTGTTGTTGGGCAGGAGAGCGGCGGGTTGTTCCATTTTTGTGGCTTCAAACTTGGTGAGCAGTGCGGAGGGGATTTCTGCCTTGTCCGAGGGGAGGTCTTCAATGGGGATGAAGTCGTTGCTGTCTTGTTGGATTGCCTCTTGCTCGGGTGTCTCGGTCACGATGCTTTCACTTTCGTTTTCAGCCGGTGATTTCGGCTCGTCAAGCACGGGAACCATTTTTTTGTTGTCCTCCACTTCCTTTGGCTCCTCAGCTTCGGCGTTGGCTTTCGCCAGCTCCATTGCAGCCTTTTCTTTTGCAATGGTCGCCTTGTTCTTGCTTCCGGGCTTGCGTCCTCTTTTCTTGGGTGCATTTGCTGGTGCGGGCGTTTCGCTTGCAGCGGGTGCCGGGGTTTCTGTGGTGTTTTCCTGTGCAGGTGTGTCTGCATCGGCTTTTTTCGTGGTGGTCTTCTTGGCCTCTTCCACTTTTTCTGCCTTTTCCTGATTGGCTGTATACACTTTCACAGTCTCGTTTTTGTCTTTTTTGGCAATGCGTGAACGCTTGCGCGGTTCCTTGTTCTTGTCGTTTTCAGCCTTTTTGGCTGCGCTGGCAATGGCCTGTTCGTCAAGAATCTTGTAGACGAGGTCTTCCTTTTTGAACGACTGAATTTGCGTGATTCCCAATTCTTGGGCGATGGTTTGTAACTCCGACAAGGATTTGTCGTTTAATTGCACAATATTATACATATAATTAAGTAATCTTTTGCCCTCCCTGGTTCATAAATCTTTTTGTTTCAGCAGATGTGCATTCGGGCATTCGTGATGCCTCAGTGTCTGCACGTGAACGCGTTTCACCATCGTAAACAGGAAACGGGAGGTCAGGGTTTCTTAGATATTTAATTGAGTTTCTGATTTTTGGCTTCGGAATGAAGTCTGTTTTTTGTAATTGTGTGGGCAAAAGTAATGATAAAATTGAAAAAGAACGCTATTCGCCTTCGGAAATTTGTGTTTCGGTGTGCATTTTCCGTGAAATGCTGTCGCAAAAGGCTTCAGATGCCTGTTTGCGCCCGAAGGAGAGCGCCCGTGAGCGGAAAGGAGTCCGTCTGCGGGCGCAAAGGAGGGCGTGGTCGGCCGCCTTCCTTTCCGTGCAAACGGGTTGCCGGAGGCTTGCATGCGCTCTTGTCTGCGTGATGTTAAGGATTGCAAAAGCGGGGCGAAAGTTTTTGCTTTTTGCCTCCCGATAAACTTAAAAGGTGTAATTTAGCGTGACAAATTGGTTTTATTCTTAAATTAAAAACAGAAATATGAAGAAAGTAATTGCAACAGAAAAGGCTCCTGCGGCTATCGGGCCTTATAGCCAGGCGATTGAAGCAAACGGTATGGTGTTCTTGTCGGGTCAGATTCCCATCAATCCGGCCACGGGCGAAGTGGTCGAAGGCGGCATCGTGGAGCAGACGACTCAGGTGTTTGAAAACATCAAGAACGTATTGGCAGAAGCCGGACTGACGACAGCCAATATTGTGAAGACGACAGTGTTCATGGCCGACATGTCACTCTTTGGTGATGTAAACGCTGTGTATGCCAAGTATTTCGAAGGTGCTTTCCCGGCTCGCTCGGCCATTGCTGTGAAGGGGCTTCCCAAAGGCGTTTTGGTGGAAGTGGAAAGTATTGCTGTGAGATAGATGACAACATGATGACTCCATATCACTTCACCGGAAAAAAGTTGATTATGCCGGTGCCGGTGTCTTTTGGCTCTTATTTGCGGCATACTCCTCTGTGTGTGCCGCAATTTGTTATTTATGAAGAATCTTCCGCAGAAATAAATGAAGTGTCACACAAATAGCAGCGAAACAGAATGAGTAGTAGTATGGACATGAAAAAATATATCTCGCCCGGTGGATGGTTTTCCTTGCAATATCCGGCCGCATGGAGCGAGTTTGAAGATGAGGCCGGCAGCTTCCTTTTCTACAATCCGGAGAAGTGGAACGGCAATTTCCGCATTTCAGCCTACAAGGACCGTTCGTCCTCGTATGCCCGCGAATCCATTGCGGCCGAACTGAAACGCAGTGAGCAGGTGAAGATGAAACAGGTCGGCAGATGGGACTGTGCGTATAGTTGCGAAACATTCATGGAGGGCAATGAGGCCTATACTTCCCACTTTTGGGTGACGGGAGAGAAGAATGTATCAGTGGAGTGCAGTTTCACAGTGACCAAAGGTTCGTCCATCGACGTAGCCGAGCAGGTTATAGCCACATTGGACATCCGTCGGGACGGCAAACGCTATCCGAAAGAACTCATCACGGTGCGCGTGCTGGAAATCAATGAAATCAATCAAGCCTACGACTGGGCTTCCTCTTACATCAAGAAAGCGCTGAAGAAAGATTTCACGGCTTCGGAGCGCGACTTGACAAACATGCAGACGGTCATGGACGGCGGAAAGTTGCAGCAGGAGGCTCTGCAGGCAATGGGGTTGACCTTCGGTGCTGTGCTTGTCAATGAAATGGACGGCATGGAGTGGGTGACAGTCATCGACGGGCAAAACGAATATCCGGCCTTGAGGTTCGCCGACACGGATTTGCTGGTCTGCCCTCAGAATCTGTTTGCCGACAAGTTTAGTCGCGGAGAGCCATGCAATGTGCGGAAAGAGTTCGAACGTATTAAAAGAGAAGTGGAGGAACGACTGTAATGGCAAATCCTTATTTGCAAGTGGAGGGGCTGACCAAGTCGTTTGGTGACTTGGTGTTGTTTCGCGACATATCTTTCGGCATTGCCGAAGGACAGCGGGTTGGCCTGATTGCCCCGAACGGCAGCGGAAAGACTACGTTGCTCAACATTCTGGCCGGCAAGGATGGACACGATGCAGGTGACATTGTTTTCCGCCGTGATTTAAAAGTGGGCTATCTGGAGCAGGCACCGGTCTATCCGGGAGATTTGACCGTGCTGGAAGCATGCTTCTATCAAGGAAATGAGACAGTAAATCTGATTCGGGAATATGAACATTGCTTGGAAACTCCGGGCAATCCGGGGCTGGATGAGTTGCTCCTGCGCATGGAGCATGCCAATGCCTGGGACTATGAGCGCAGGGCCAAACAAATCCTTTCACAGCTGAACATCCGCCAATTCAACCAGCCGGTGGGACAACTCTCCGGCGGGCAACTGAAACGTGTGGCGCTGGCCAATGTGCTCATCAATGAACCGGACTTACTCATGCTGGACGAGCCGACAAACCATCTGGACCTTGACATGACCGAATGGCTTGAAGACTATCTGAAGCAGGGATCGCTGAGCTTGCTGATGGTGACTCATGACCGTTATTTTCTTGACCGTGTCTGCTCGGAAATCCTGGAGATTGATAACCGGCAAGTGTATGCTTATAAAGGAAACTACAGTTATTATCTGGAGAAACGTCAGGAACGCATTGACGCAACGAATGCAGAGATTGCCCGTGCCAACAATCTGTATCGCACGGAGCTTGAGTGGATGCGCCGCATGCCGCAAGCCCGTGGACACAAAGCCCGTTATCGTGAGGAGGCGTTCTATGAGCTGGAAAAAGTGGCCAAGCAGCGCTCCTTTAATCGGGAAGTGAAGCTTGACATGAAGGCTTCCTACATCGGGTCAAAAATCTTCGAGGCCGACCATCTGTGCAAACGCTTTGGAGACATCGTGATTTTGGACGACTTCTCCTACATCTTCACCCGTTATGAGAAGATGGGCATTGTTGGAAACAACGGTACCGGGAAGTCAACGTTCATCAAAATGTTGTTGGGATTGGAGCAGCCGGACAGTGGAGTGCTCGACATCGGAAAGACCGTACGTTTCGGCTATTATTCACAAGAAGGCTTGCAGTTTGACGAGCAGATGAAGGTCATTGACGTGGTGCAAGACATTGCCGAAGTCATTGAGCTTGGCAACGGCAAGCAACTCACGGCCTCCCAATTCCTGCAATATTTCCTCTTCACCCCCGAGAAACAACACAGTTACGTTTACAAATTAAGCGGAGGGGAGCGCCGTCGGCTTTATCTCTGCACGGTGTTGATGCGTAATCCGAACTTTCTGGTGCTCGACGAGCCAACAAACGACTTGGACATTGTCACCCTGCAAGTGCTTGAGGAATATCTTCAGCACTTCAAGGGCTGTGTCATCGTGGTGAGCCACGACCGTTACTTCATGGATAAGGTGGTCGACCATCTGCTTGTCTTTAACGGGCAGGGCGACATCCGGGATTTCCCGGGTAATTACACCGACTATCGGGAGTGGAAAGAATCCAGACAGCAGCGGAATAAGGCTGTTGAGAAGCAGTCGGAACAAAAAACTGAGAGAGTACGCTTGAATGAGAAACGCCGCATGAGTTTCAAGGAGCGGCGTGAGTTTGAACAACTGGAACAAGACATCGCTACCCTTGAAGCCGAGAAAGCCCAGATAGAGGCTGCTTTATGCAGCGGTGCACTTACAGTCGACGAGCTGACCGAGAAGTCCAAACGGCTTCCGGCCTTGAACGATGCACTTGATGAGAAGACCATGCGCTGGCTCGAATTGAGCGAATTGGAAGGATAGCTCTGCCTTTCACACTCCGGATACACCGCCGAGAGACAAGCTTTCGGCTCACATCTCAGCGGTGTCTGGCTGGCTAAGCGAACAGTTGATGTGTTCGATATAGTCCAACACCTCTTCCCGTCCTGTTTTCTTCTCGGAAGAGGTGATGAAATGCGGCGGCAGTTCCTCCCACTGTTCTTCCAGTTTTTTAAGATAGCACTGCACGTTATCGTGCACCTTGTTTACTCCCAGCTTGTCGGCTTTGGTGAAGATGATGGCGAAGGGTACGCCGTTTTCGCCCAGCCATTCGATGAACGCCAAGTCTATTTTCTGGGGTTCATGTCGGCAGTCGATGAGGACGAAGAGGCATGTGAGTGCGTCGCGCCGTAATATGTAGTTGGAAATGATTTGCTGGATTTTCTCGTTGTCTTTCTTGCTGCGCTTAGCATAGCCATATCCAGGGAGGTCGACCAGATACCACTGCTTGTTGATGAGAAAATGGTTGATGAGGAGCGTCTTGCCCGGAGTGGATGATGTCATGGCCAGTTTGGAGTTGTGTGTGAGCATGTTGATGAGGCTTGACTTTCCCACATTCGAACGTCCGATGAAGGCATATTCAGGCAGTCCGTCATTCGGACATTTCTCCACTTGCGTATTGCTGATTTTGAATACTGCGCTGTTTATTTCCATAGACTTGTCGGTTTTTTGAGTGAATGGATATGAAAGTTTATCCGGCAAGAGCCGGTAGCCCGTTGAGGCCGAGCGGATCATGGCTAAAACAGTAATCCGTGCGCAAAGATACAACGTGGTTCGTTATGTCGCAAACAGCAGATGAAGCGGAACTTCTGAGTGAGGTTTTCTTTTGGAGGCGTGAATGTCATGTGGTTTTACAGAGGTGTTTTTCAAAGAAGCGTTTTTGTGTCCTTTCAGGTTGCTGGAGAAATAGCCTGAAGTAGTTTTCATAACAGTTTCTTAAATGTGAAAGAGTAGAAAAAACGTGGGTTTTCTTCCCATTCACGTGGATTTTCTATTACTTTGCGGCCTGAATCAGGAAAAGAGTAAAGACGTGAACCTAATTATAGATATAGGAAACTCTGTAGCCAAGCTGGCAGTCTTTCATCATGGTGAGATGATTGACATGGTGTATGACACAAACCACTCGTTGGACAAACTGAAGGGCATTTGTGAACGATATGCCATTCGTCGAGGTATCTTTTCTTCTGTAATCCATTTAAATGACATTGTCGAGTCACAACTCAAGCATCTCGAATTTCCTTTGTTGCAGTTGGACTACAAAACTCCGCTTCCCATCACAAATCTTTATCGAACCCCCAAAACCTTAGGCTCTGACCGCATCGCTGCCGTGGTGGGTGCATACACGCGTTTCCCCGGCAGAGATCTCCTTGTGGTGGATGCGGGGACGGCCCTTACCTATGAGTTTATTGACCATCATGGATGTTATCACGGTGGAAATATTTCATTGGGAAAGTATACACGAATTAAGGCTTTGAGTGCATATTGTGACAAATTGCCGGTGATTAATCCTAATGGCGATATTCCTGAATTTGGATACAGCACCGAAACAGCCATCCGCGCAGGCGTGATTCATGGCATCGAATTGGAGATTACGGGTTACATCCTGCAGATGCGGCAGAAATACCCGGACCTTTTGGTTTTTTTAACCGGAGGGGATGATTTTTCTTTTGATACAAAACTAAAAAGTATCATCTTTGCAGATAAATTTTTGGTATTAAAAGGCTTAAACAGAATATTAGAATATAATGATAAAATTTAACAAAATTCTCTTCGCGCTGTTATTCATGCTGATAGCAGGGGTTGCTGTGGCTCAAAACGGAGTCAACTCTCCCTATACCCGTTACGGATTCGGTCTGTTGTCTGACCAAGGTACCACTGCCAACCGAGGCATGGGCGGTATTTCCTATGGTTTGAGAAACAAATTTATCAATGTAGGTAACCCTGCATCCTATTCTGCGATTGATTCCATTACTTTCCTGTTTGATGTGGGCATGAGCTTGCAGAATGCTAATTTCTCGAGTGGCGACGTGAAAATGAATGTCAAAAATACCAGTTTGGATTACATCGCTTTGCAGTTTCGCCTGTTTCGCAGGATAGGTCTGACGGCTGGTTTGATACCCTTCTCGAACATCAATTACAGTTTTAGTGATGAAGGTAGTGAAGTGCCTAATCTGAGCGGTGAAGAGACCAGTTCCACTACCTATTCTTATGAAAGTTTCTCTGGAGACGGCGGTCTGCATCAGGCTTTTTTAGGCATTGGCGTGGAGCCTTTCAAGAACTTCTCCGTCGGGGTTAACTTCTCATATCTTTACGGTGAATACTCGCACACCATTACGAACACATATAGTGAATCTTCTGCTTGGAGCAATGTCAGAAACTATCAGGCCGATATTAGTACCTATAAATTAGATTTCGGTGTACAATATTCTTTTAAGATTAAAGATAAACATACCATCACGTTGGGCGCTGTGTATTCGCTGGGACACGAAGTCAACAATAGTGCCTACAAAGTGCAACAGATGCAGAGTTCGTCGTCTGTGGTGCAGCAGAGTATTGACACAATTCGAAATGCTTTTGAGTTGCCTCAGAAGATAGGAGCTGGTTTTACGTATGTGTATGACAACCGTCTGACGATTGGCGTAGACTATACTATGCAGCAATGGAGTAAAGTGAAGTTCCCTCGTCACTCCTCGAATAGCAACAGTGAGACCGATTCAAGTGAAACTGATTTTGAACAATGGCAATTCAAGGATCTGTCGCGCTTCTCTGTCGGAGCTGAGTATGTGCCCAATCCCGTCGGACGTAACTTCTTCAAACGTTTACGCTATCGTTTGGGAGCTTATTACTCGACGCCCTACATACAAGTGAAGAACTCCGATATGCGTGAGTTCGGTGTGGAAGGTGGTGTGGTCATCCCTATCATGAACCGCTATAATAACCGTTCGCTGCTTTCGGTTACAGCACAATACATCAATGTTTCTCCGAAGAGTGGAAGCTTAATTAAGGAAAACTATCTGCGTGTCAACATAGGATTTACGTTTAACGAAGACTGGTTTAGAAAGATGCTCGTACAATAAAAA
>CAZOKL010000037.1:0-3133 GCA_964580305.1 uncultured Bacteroides sp. | reverse complement strand
CTGCTTTTTTACCTCTTGTTCTACGGATAAGAAGAAGATGGCGCCAGCCGTGTCTGATCCTGCGGAGTTTCCGATGATGACCAGTACTGGAGTTTCCACTCTGATATCTGATTCTGGTGTGATACGTTATAAAATCATAGCAGAAGAGTGGGATGTTTATGACAAACTTGACACCAGTAAGTGGACTTTCGAAAAGGGAGTCTATTTAGAGAAGTTTGACAATCAAATGAACATCGAAGCCAAGGTGAAGGCTGATACAGCCTATTATTATGACAAGCTAAAGCTGTGGGACTTGCGGGGACATGTGAATATCCTGAATATAAAAGGAGAGAAGTTCAACACTTCCCAGCTGTTTTGGGATCAGGATAAAGAGCGCGTTTATTCTGACCGGTTTATCCGTATTCAGCAAGTTGATAAGATTATGACAGGTTATGGCTTTACTTCCAATCAACAGTTTACAGATTATGTGATTCAGAATACGGCCGGTATTTTCCCTGTGGAAGATACGCCGCGCGACTCGTTGAGCAACGATTCGGTTCATTCGTAAGAGAAAGACTATGCAACCAGGTATGTTTATGTGTTGGTGCCCATAGTGACTGCTTTCTTTTCAGGGATAGGGATTGCTTCTGTTTCTTTCAGTAAAATGCATTTTGTACAAGAGAAGGATAGCCAGCGCCTGCCAGATAAGATATTGGCGTTCTTTTATCGTCATCTTCATGATTTCTCTTCTCTGTTTAATGACTATAATATTGCTTCGCTTTATCTAATAGGAGGACTAATTTTGCACGAATATCAAGGCGCCTCAAAGAAGCTGAACGAAGCGGTCTTTATTGGGCATTTTTACTTCAAAATTATTCGATGAACGATGACAAAGGTAGAGTTGATGAGGTTCAAAGTCATTGAGTAGCATATTTTTTGTGTATTTACATAGTTGCGTATCATCCTTTTTTGTATCTTCGTGCGCTAAATTGTCAACCTTAAAAGCTGAGAATAATAAACGATAAAATAAAAACCAAAATGGCAACATTACAAAAAATTAGAAGCAAAGGACCTCTATTGGTCATAGTGATTGGCTTTGCACTTTTTGCATTTATTGCGACGGATGCGTGGAGAGTCTTCGAACCACACCAGAATCAACAGAATGCCGGTGTGGTGAACGGAAAAAAAATATCGGCACAGGAGTTTCAGAACATGGTGGAAGAATATACCCAAGTGCAAGAGCTATTGTATGGGAACCGTATATCGGACGATGCGTTGACTCAGATGCGCGACGGAGTATGGCAATCATACGTGACTTATGAACTAGTCAAGAAGGAAGCCGATAAATTAGGTCTGACTGTAACTGAGGATGAAATCAAACAGATGATTCAAGAAGGCACAAGTCCGCTTCTTAATAACACTCCATTTGTGAACCCCCAAACAGGTATGTTTGACAGAGCTTTGATGGACTACTTTGCGACGCAAGGCAATCCTGAACAAGTGTCGCTCATTATGAACTTTGTGGAGAAGAACTTGAAGGAAAGCTTGCTTGTAAGTAAGTATCAGGCACTTGTGGTTAATGCTTTGATTTCAAATCCTGTTTCTGCACAAAACTCTTTTGATGCCCGTGTCAATGAGACTGACCTCTTGCTGGCAGTCTTGCCTTATTCTTCAGTGGTCGATTCCACTGTTTCTATTTCACAAGGGGATATCAAGGCTTTATATAACAAGAAAAAAGAACAATTTAAGAATCTGGTGGAAACTCGTAATATCCAGTATATAGACTATGTGGTGACTCCAAGCGAGGCTGATCGTAAAGCTACGTTGGACGATGTAATCGCTAGCACAGAAGAGCTGGAAAAGGCTATGGATGATGACTATGCGTCTGTCATCCGTTCTTCTCGTTCAACAATCCCTTTCGTCAATATTCCAATGACTAAGAGCGCATTCCCCAGCGACATTGTCAACCGTATTGATTCCGCCACTGTAGGAAAGGTGTTCGGCCCATTCTATAGCCAAAATGATGACTCATATAATTCATTCAAGATTATTTCTAAACAGGTGGCTCCTGATTCTGTCGAGTTTCGTCAATTACAAGTAATGGCTGCCACAGTCGATGCAACTAAGAAGCTGAGCGATAGTATTATGATTGCCCTAAAGAATGGCGCCGACTTCGAAGAACTTGCCAAGAAGTATAATCAGACAGGTGCATCACAGTGGATTAGTTCACGTATGTATGAAGGCCAACAGTTGGACATGAATAGCATGAAACTAATCAATGCACTGAATAACCTGGGAGTAAAGGGTGTGGAGAACATCGACCTCGGGCAGTTCAATGTTGTGGTGCAAGTGATCAACCGTAAGGCGATGACTGAGAAATATAAGATGGCCGTGGTAAAGGTGCCTGTGAAGTTTAGTGATGAAACTTACAATGAAGCTTATAATAAAATCAACCAATTCTTGGCTGCAAACCAGAGCTATGATGAATTGGTGAAGAATGCAGAGGATAATGGTTATCGTCTGTTGTCACGCGAAGGATTTAGAAGCGATGAACATGTTGTGGGCGGTGTGTCTGGAAGCACCGAGGCTTTGAGATGGGTATTCGATGCAAAGCCAAAGTCTGTGTCTCCTTTGTATAGTTGCGGCCGTGAAAATGACCATCTGATGATTGTTGCTCTTACAAGCATTAACAAAGAAGGTTATATGCCGGTGGAGCAAGTGAGTGATATCTTACGTGTTGAAATCATGCGTGATAAGAAAGCGGAACTGCTAATGAACCAATTCGCATCGGTGAATACATTTGATGATGCCATAGCGTTTGTCGGTGTAAAGACTGACTCCATCAAGCACGTGTCGTTTACTGTTCCGACTTTTGTTTCTTTGACTGTTTCCAACGAGCCTGCTTTGAGCGCAGTCGCTGCACAAGTGGAAGTTGGTCAGTTGAGCAAGCCGATTAAAGGTAATGGTGGTGTATTCGTCTTACAGCCCTATAACAAGACGAAGTTGGAAGGTGAATACGATGAAAAGAATGAGGAAGATGTCTTGTTCAATATGAATCAAAACATGGCAAGTCGTTTTCTCAATGATCTCTATCAGAAAGGTGAAGTGAAAGATCTTCGTTACAAATTCTTCTAAGCGTAGAAAGCTATAATCA
>CAZOKL010000036.1:0-21360 GCA_964580305.1 uncultured Bacteroides sp. | reverse complement strand
GATGAATATTAAGCCGAGAAGCGACGTAATGTATTGAAACAACAGATTGAAAAAACAGCGAAAGTGGGGACAGTAAAAATCTCCACTTTCGCTGTTTTTGGTAAGTAAGGACGACAGGGTGCCCGACATGAACGGAAGTTTCCAGCAGTATTCGAAAACCTCCATCAGTATTAATCGAAGGTCTTCATAAGGCTTATTGAAGGGTGTCCAGATGTTCAGGTGGTACATCAAAGACCTGACCATTGTTGCCGGTTCGAAGAAGCTCTGATGGCGTTCAAGGCTGCTTTGCATTGAGATATAATGGCCTTTCTTTAGAAACTTACATGTAACCCGCCCATGAAAGTGGCCTTAGGCATTGGGAATCCGGCGTTTATTTCATACTGCTGTGCCAGCAGGTTCTCACCTTTCATCCAGATGGAGAGCCAGTCGGTGGCGCGATAGGAGCTGCGGATGTTCCACAGTACGAAGTCTTCCGTTTGTGGGTTGTCGCTCACGACGGTGTAGAGTCCTTTGATGTATTGGATGCCCGACGAAACGTCCCAGCGACCGAGAGAATAGAGGACGCCAACGTAGAGCTTATGTTCCGGAGCAGCCACGACAGGCTTTTTCATGTGTAAGTAGCTGTAGTTGGCATCGGCCGACCATGCCCGGTTGAAGCGGTAGGCCATTTGTCCCTCCACACCTGCGTTCTCGGCTTTACCTGTGTTGACATTCATGAGACGCCCGTCCACCATGTCGGTCGTGATTAAGTTGTTTGCGTCGATGTAGAAAAGATTGATGCCGTAATTCAGGCGCCCGTCAAGCAACTTTTGTGAGTAGGCAAGTTCGTAGTTCCACATCCGTTCAGCTTTCAGGTCAGGATTGGCCACGCCCCACATGAACATTTCGCGGATGAGCGGGTAGCGGAAGCCCTTGCTGGCTGACAGTTTGATTTCAGCCCGCTGCGGCAGGTGGAAGGAGAGCCCCGCCTGCGGAATCCATTCCGTTCCCACGTGCGTGTGATAATCCATGCGGAGGCCCGCGTCGAGTGTCAGCCATGTGCCGATGCTTTGTCGAAAGTCCACGTAGCCGGCCACTTCATGTTCTGTGCGCGGCATGCCGCTGATTTGGCTCCGTTCCCCGTCGCGTTCTCCTTCAACATACTTGTTCCACGCATCGCCCCCGAAGCGATACCAGTCCACGCCCACTGTGATGCGGTTTCCTTTGAAGAACTGTGTGCTCTGATACCACGACAGCCCCATCATGTTGTCCCTTGAATTGAATCGGTAGTCCAGCGGACTTTCACCGTCGGCAGGACTGTAACCGTCGTTGATGTGGTGGCGTCCCCAGTTGTAGAAAAAGCTCAGGGCGCCCGATGTCTTTTCATGGTGATTGCTCAGGGCGAAAGAGGTCATGCCGCGCGTGATGTGCTGGTAGGCATCCAGCAGGGGTGAGTCGATGCTGCCCGGATTGGACGCGTTGAAGTGGGTCATGTTGACGTCGCCATAGATATCCCATGACCGGGTTAGTTCATAGCTCAGTCGGGCATAGCCGCCCATTTGCTCGAAATCCATGTCAGGGCGATGTCCGTCGGTTCGGTTATATGAGGCGCTGACCACACTGGAGAAGCGTCCCTTGCGCACGCGGTTGGTCACTTCGCTTTGGAACGTGTTGTAAGAGCCATATCCCAGATTTATATCCGATTTCACGCCGTCTTCGCGCATTTTGCGGGTGACGATGTTCACCACGCCGCCCATTGCATTCGAACCATAGAGCACCGATGCCGGTCCGCGGAGCACCTCCACGCGGTCGGCCAGAAACGATTGGTAGGCATCGGCGATGGGATGGCCGAAGAGGCCCATGTATTGCGGATGGCCGTCAATGAGCACCATCAGTCGGCCCGAGCCTCCACTCAGTCCGCGCAGCGAAATGCTTCCTGCTGCACCGTCAGACATGCCGAACCCCATGATGCCTCGTGCCGTGGTGAAGAGTCCCGGCACCTGCTCTGTGAGGATGGGAAGCAGTGATGGGTCGTGGCTTTGTTCGATTTGCGTCCGGTCGATGATGGTGACCGTCATGGGCAAGTGCCGGATGTCGGTTTCATTGCGTGTGCCGGTGACCACCACTTCGCTGAGCGTATGGTCGCGGGTCACCCGTGTCGTGTCTGTCTGTGCCATCATCACAGCGACAGACACCATACAGCCAGCCAGTAGTGTTATGATTCTTTTACTTCTCATGTTGTTCTTGGTGCGTTTGTTGTGTTAAGAGTTTCTTTGAGACGTTCCAATTTCTGTACTCTGTTGCAAAGATGGAATAAAAAAACGTGTAAACAGATAGCCGGATTACTTATATGTCTACCACTATTACAGAAAAAAGAATCCGGCTAATGGTGTGAACTTCATCATACACCTATTTAATATATAGACCGTATGCGTATGCCGCATCGGACATGATGCGTGCAAATGCAGCCAGGCGATTGTGATTTGTAAACTTTGCAGAAAAGGGAAACCGATAAGTCGAAAGGGGTATGTGAAGAGCAGACATGTTTTCCTGAAGCGTTTGTGTTAAGACGACATCGTGTTGAAAATCAGTTATAAACATTAGGGCCAAGTAGAGGCTTAACTCCGCGTCATCACGCCTTCCTTTCCGCTCTTGCTTCTCTTCCTTTCCGTGTCTGAGCCGAAAGTATTCCGTGGTCGGCTACCTTTAATGCTGCTCCTGCAAGGAATGAATCCGGAGCTTTGTTCAAATCTGTTTGTTGATAAATTTAACTTGAATTACTCGTCAGACTGTGTGGTGGAATTCGTAGGTAAGGGTTTGATTGCAGTGGCAACGTGTTGTCCTCGATTGAAAGAGACATCATGGAGGGAGTTCTCAACACCCCAATGTGAACGCACGGATTTGTTTTTGATTTTACAGATGATTGGTAAAATTCATTCTGCAAAATTCCTGTATCTTCGGTGGCTTATAAAAAATGTAAAATCGCTGGCTTTCCTTATTTTATGAACTTAGGCCTATTGCTAATTAAAATGTTATTCGTAACTTTGCAGCCCGAAAAAGTATATTTTTACTTGAATTGAAAAAATAACAAAAACAATATATAATAATTAAAAAATCAAACTAAAATGCCTACTATTCAACAATTAGTAAGAAAAGGAAGAAAGGTTTTGGTTGAGAAGAGTAAATCTCCGGCGCTGAACGCATGTCCCCAGAGACGTGGCGTGTGTGTCAGAGTGTATACTACGACTCCGAAGAAGCCGAATTCAGCAATGCGTAAGGTGGCTCGTGTGAAACTGACTAACCAGAAAGAGGTGAACTCTTACATTCCGGGTGAAGGTCACAACTTGCAAGAGCACTCCATCGTTTTGGTTCGTGGCGGTCGTGTGAAAGACCTTCCGGGTGTACGTTATCACATCGTTCGTGGTACATTGGACACCGCAGGTGTGGCAAACCGCACGCAGCGTCGTTCCAAATATGGTGCAAAACGTCCGAAACCCGGACAGGCTCCTGCTGGAAAAGGCAAGAAGTAATCAAAACCGAAACTTCTAGGAAAAACATTAGTTATTTAAATCGTTTTGGTTTGTTGGAAATTGCTTAAAGGTTGAGTAAATGCTTCGGAGGAAGCGTTGAAGAAACAAGATTGCAGCCTCAAACAAAACATTATGTTCAAACAAAATGAGAAAAGCAAAACCAAAAAAACGTGTGATCCTTCCGGATCCTGTGTTTGGAGACCAAAAGGTTTCTAAGTTTGTAAACCATTTGATGTATGACGGGAAGAAGAATACTTCTTACAAAATCTTCTACACCGCTTTGGAAAATGTAAAGGCTAAGCTTCCCAACGAAGAGAAAACTCCGTTGGAAATCTGGAAGAAGGCTTTGGATAATGTGACTCCTCAGGTAGAGGTTAAGTCTCGCCGTATCGGAGGCGCGACTTTTCAAGTTCCGACTGAGATTCGTCCCGAACGTAAGGAGTCGATTTCTATGAAAAACTTGATCACATTTGCTCGTAAGCGTGGCGGCAAGTCGATGGCTGACAAGTTGGCTGCTGAAATTATTGATGCGTTCAACGAACAGGGCGGAGCATTCAAACGTAAGGAAGATATGCACCGCATGGCTGAGGCTAACCGTGCATTTGCACACTTCAGATTCTAATTAGGTATTTTATAAGTTAAATAAGATTTTCTAAGGAAGCAAAATGGCAAAACATGACTTACATTTGACCCGTAACATCGGTATTATGGCTCACATCGATGCCGGTAAGACAACTACCTCTGAGCGTATTTTGTACTACACCGGTTTGACTCACAAGATTGGTGAGGTGCACGATGGTGCTGCTACGATGGACTGGATGGCGCAGGAGCAAGAGCGTGGTATCACGATCACTTCGGCTGCAACCACCACATATTGGAACTATGCGGGTCATAAGTATAAGATTAACTTGATTGACACTCCGGGACACGTGGACTTTACGGCTGAAGTGGAGCGTTCACTGCGTGTGCTTGACGGTGCTGTGGCTACATATTGTGCAGTGGGTGGTGTGGAACCCCAATCTGAAACTGTGTGGCGTCAGGCTGACAAGTATAGTGTGCCCCGCATCGGCTATGTGAACAAGATGGACCGTTCAGGTGCCGACTTCTTTGAAGTGGTGCGTCAGATGAAAGATGTCTTGGGCGCCAATCCGTGTCCGGTGACTATACCTATCGGTTCTGAAGAGAACTTCAAAGGTGTGGTTGACCTCATCAAGATGAAAGCCATCCTGTGGCATGATGAGACCATGGGTGCTGATTATGACGTGGAAGAAATTCCTGCCAATTTGGTTGATGAAGCAAATGAATGGCGTGAGAAGATGCTGGAGAAGGTTGCAGAATTCGACGATTCGTTGATGGAGAAATTCTTCGACGACCCTTCGACCATCACAGAAGAGGAAATCTTGCGTGCCTTGCGTGCCGGAACTTTGAAGATGGAAATTGTGCCGATGACTTGCGGCTCTTCTTTCAAGAACAAAGGTGTGCAGACGCTGCTTGACTATGTTTGCGCATTCTTGCCTTCACCGCTCGATACTCCGAACATCGTGGGCACGAACCCGACGACCGGAGCTGAAGAAGACCGCAGACCGGATGAGGAGGAAAAGACCGCTGCCTTGGCCTTCAAGATTGCAACAGACCCCTATGTAGGTCGTCTGACTTTCTTCCGTGTCTATTCAGGTAAAATCGAGGCCGGTTCTTACACCTACAACTCTCGTTCGGGTAAGAAGGAACGCGTGTCTCGTTTGTTCCAGATGCACTCCAACAAGCAAAATCCTGTTGAAGTGGTAAGTGCCGGTGATATCGGTGCAGGTGTTGGCTTCAAGGATATCCGTACAGGTGATACGCTTTGCGATGAGACTGCTCCTATCGTTCTGGAGTCTATGGACTTCCCCGAACCGGTTATCGGTATCGCCGTAGAGCCGAAGACTCAGAAAGACTTGGACAAGCTGTCCAACGGCCTTGCCAAGTTGGCCGAAGAAGACCCGACGTTCACTGTCCGCACAGACGAGCAGACCGGTCAGACCATTATCTCCGGTATGGGTGAGCTCCACCTGGATATCATTATAGACCGTCTGAAACGTGAGTTTAAGGTTGAGTGTAATCAAGGTCGTCCTCAAGTGAACTACAAGGAGGCCATCACGAAAACAGTGGAACTCCGCGAGGTTTACAAAAAGCAGTCCGGTGGTCGCGGTAAGTTTGCAGACATCATTGTATCCGTAGGCCCGGTTGATGAAGACTGGAAGCAAGGCGGCTTGCAATTTGTCGATGAAGTGAAGGGTGGTAATGTGCCTAAGGAATTCATTCCTTCCGTGCAGAAAGGTTTCCAGACAGCTATGAAAAATGGTGTTTTGGCCGGCTTCCCGCTCGATTCGTTGAAAGTGGTGTTGAAGGATGGTTCATTCCACCCGGTTGACTCTGACCAGCTGTCGTTCGAAATCTGTGCTATCCAAGCATATAAAAATGCTTGCGTGAAAGCTGGTCCGGTGCTGATGGAGCCCATCATGAAGCTGGAGGTTGTTACTCCGGAAGAAAACATGGGTGATGTCATCGGTGACTTGAACAAACGTCGTGGTCAGGTGGAAGGCATGGAAACAAGCCGTTCCGGAGCCCGAATTGTAAAGGCTATGGTTCCTCTGGCAGAGATGTTTGGCTATGTAACAGCTCTGCGTACCATCACTTCAGGTCGTGCTACTTCATCCATGAGCTATGATCATCATGCTCAAGTATCTTCTTCGATTGCAAAAGCAGTGTTGGAGGAAGTGAAAGGTCGTGTAGACTTGGTATAAACAAAGCAAAAAACACAGAAGACGGGTTAGCGAATGACTCTTAACCCGTTCTTCTGATTTTTAGATTATAAACAAATAATTATTAAACAAGTAATGAGTCAAAAGATTAGAATTAAACTGAAATCCTACGATCACAACTTGGTGGACAAGTCTGCTGAGAAGATTGTAAAGACAGTGAAGTCAACAGGTGCTATCGTGAGCGGCCCGATTCCCTTGCCCACTCACAAGCGTATTTTCACTGTGAATCGTTCAACTTTCGTCAACAAGAAATCTCGCGAGCAATTCGAGCTTTCTTCATACAAACGACTGATTGACATTTACAGTTCAACGGCAAAGACTGTAGACGCTCTGATGAAGTTGGAGTTGCCGAGTGGAGTGGAAGTAGAAATTAAAGTTTAAAACCAATTAAAAATTAACTGAAATGCCAGGATTATTAGGAAAGAAAATCGGAATGACATCCGTATTCAGTGCTGATGGTAAAAACGTACCATGCACTGTTATCGAAGCTGGTCCTTGTGTCGTTACTCAGATTAAGAGTGTGGAAAAAGATGGCTATGCTGCTGTACAGGTAGGTTTCCAGGAAGCAAAAGAGAAACACACCACGAAGCCGCTGATGGGTCATTTTAAAAGAGCAGGAGTAACCCCCAAGCGCCACTTGGCCGAGTTCAAAGGTTTCGAACAAGAATTCAATTTGGGTGATGTAATCACTGTCGAACTTTTCAATGACACAAATTATGTTGATGTGATTGGAACTTCTAAAGGTAAAGGTTTCCAAGGTGTTGTTAAGAGACATCATTTTGGTGGTGTAGGTCAGACGACTCATGGTCAGCACAACCGTGCCCGCAAACCGGGTTCAATCGGTGCATGCTCTTATCCTGCAAAAGTATTCAAAGGATTGCGCATGGCAGGCCAGATGGGTGGTGAACGTGTGACTACTCAAAACTTGCAAGTATTAAAAGTGATTCCTGAGCACAACCTGCTCCTTATCAAAGGTTCTGTTCCGGGTTACAAAGGTTCAATCGTAATAATTGAGAAATAATGGAAGTTAACGTATATAATATTAAAGGTGAAGACACCGGAAGAAAGGTAGCGTTAAACGACTCTATCTTTGGTATTGAACCCAATGATCACGCTATTTACTTGGCTGTAAAACAATACATGGCAAACCAACGCCAAGGAACTCACAAATCGAAGGAAAGAAGCGAAGTCAGTGGTTCTACTCGTAAATTAGGTCGCCAGAAAGGTGGTGGTGGTGCCCGTCGTGGTGACATCAACTCGCCGGTGTTGGTTGGTGGCGGACGTGTTTTTGGTCCGAAACCTCGTGATTATTGGTTCAAATTGAACAAAAAAGTAAAGGCTTTGGCTCGTAAGTCAGCATTGTCATACAAGGCTAAAGAAAATGCAATTGTTGTCGTAGAAGACTTTAACTTTGAGGCTCCAAAGACAAAAGACTTTGTAGAAATGACAAAGAATCTTAAAGTTGCTGATAAAAAGTTACTTTTGGTTCTGCCGGAAGCCAATAAAAATGTATATTTGTCAGCTCGTAACATCAAGCGTGCAAATGTTATAATTGCTTCTGCCCTGAACACTTACAAAGTTTTGGAGGCGGATACTCTTGTGATTACAGAAAACTCGTTGAAGAGTATTGATGACTTTTGCTAAAAATGGAGGCTTAAATAATGGGAATTATTATTAAACCGTTGGTAACTGAAAAGATGACGTCAATATCCGAAAAGAATAACAATCGTTTCGGGTTTATTGTGCGTCCGGAGGCTAACAAACTTGAGATAAAGAGTGAAGTAGAAGCTTTGTATAATGTTACGGTGATTGATGTAAATACGATGAGATATTCTGGAAAGAATAAAACTCGTTACACGAAGGCCGGACTTATTAAAGGTCGCACAAACGCTTTCAAGAAAGCTATTGTGACTTTGAAAGAGGGCGATACTATTGATTTTTATAGCAACATTTAAATAGAAGATGGCAGTACGTAAATTTAAGCCCACAACACCGGGGCAGAGACATAAAATTATTGGTACTTTTGAAGAGATTACTGCATCGGTACCAGAAAAATCTCTTGTAAGAGGAAAACGTTCTACTGGTGGTCGTAATAACGATGGTAAAATGACCATGCGCTATATTGGTGGCGGCCATAAGAGAAAATACAGATTTATTGATTTCAAGAGAAATAAAGACGGTGTTCCCGCAGTGGTAAAAACAATAGAATACGATCCGAACCGTTCAGCTCGTATCGCTCTGTTGTATTATGCTGATGGTGAAAAACGATATATCATTGCTCCTAATGGATTGCAGATTGGTAGCACTTTGATGTCTGGAGAGAATGCAGCGCCTGAGATTGGTAATGCACTTCCGCTTCAGAACATTCCTGTGGGTACAGTGATTCACAACATTGAATTACGCCCCGGTCAGGGTGCAGCTTTGGTAAGATCGGCTGGAAACTTTGCTCAATTAACTTCGCGTGAGGGTAAATATTGTGTTATCAAACTGCCTTCAGGAGAGGTTCGACAGATTCTCAGCGCTTGTAAAGCTACAATCGGTAGTGTTGGTAATTCTGACCATGCTTTGGAAAGTTCAGGTAAAGCTGGACGTTCCCGTTGGCTGGGTCGTCGTCCTCGCAACCGTGGTGTCGTAATGAACCCAGTTGATCACCCGATGGGTGGTGGTGAAGGACGTGCTTCCGGAGGTCATCCGAGATCACGTAAGGGATTGTATGCTAAGGGCTTGAAGACTAGAGCTCCTAAGAAACAATCTTCTAAGTACATTATCGAAAGAAGAAAGTAATAACAAGGTTAATTGAGTAAATTATGAGTCGTTCATTAAAAAAAGGTCCATATATTAACGTCAAGCTTGAAAACAAGGTGCTCGCCATGAATGAGAGCGGTAAAAAGTCTGTTGTTAAGACTTGGGCCAGAGCTTCAATGATTTCTCCGGATTTTGTTGGGCATACAATCGCAGTTCATAACGGAAATAAATTTATCCCTGTTTATATTACTGAAAACATGGTGGGCCACAAGTTGGGTGAATTTGCTCCGACACGTACCTTCCGTGGTCATGCAGGTAATAAGAAAAAATAACAGGCATTTATCTGAAATAATAAAGAATACTAAATAAATGGGAGCAAGAAAAAGAATTTCGGCTGAGAAAAGAAAAGAAGCCCTAAAGACTATGTATTTTGCAAAGTTGCAAAATGTCCCTACTTCTCCGCGTAAAATGCGTTTGGTTGCAGATATGATTCGTGGTATGGAGGTGAACAGAGCACTTGGAGTCTTGAGATTTTCTTCTAAAGAAGCTTCTGCTAGAGTGGAAAAATTGTTGCGCTCTGCAATAGCTAATTGGGAACAGAAAAACGATCGCAAGGCTGAGGATGGTGAATTGTTTGTAACAAAGATTTATGTTGATTGCGGAACTACTCTCAAACGTATGAGACCAGCTCCTCAAGGTCGAGGTTACAGAATTCGTAAGCGTTCTAACCACGTGACTTTGTTTGTTGATACGAAGAATACTAATGATAATCAAAATTAAGAGTAATGGGACAGAAAGTTAATCCGATAAGCAACCGTCTGGGAATTATCAGAGGATGGGATTCAAATTGGTACGGTGGCAAAGATTTTGGTGATGCTTTGCTCGAAGATAGTAAAATCCGTAAATATCTGAACGCCAGACTTGCTAAAGCTAGTGTTTCGAGAATTGTTATCGAACGTACACTGAAACTTATTACAATTACTGTTTGTACCTCTCGTCCGGGTATTATCATTGGTAAAGGTGGTCAAGAGGTTGATAAGTTGAAGGAAGAATTGAAAAAGATCACCGATAAGGATATCCAAATCAATATCTTTGAAATTAAGCGACCGGAACTTGATGCAGTGATCGTAGCCAACAACATAGCTCGCCAAGTTGAAGGAAAGATTGCTTACCGTCGCGCTATCAAGACTGCTATTGCAAATACAATGCGTATGGGTGCTGAAGGCATCAAGGTTTTGATTTCTGGACGTTTGAATGGTGCCGAGATGGCTCGTTCAGAAATGTATAAAGAAGGTAGAACTCCTTTGCATACTTTCCGTGCAGATATAGACTATTGTCAGACTGAGGCCTTGACAAAGGTTGGCTTGCTGGGCATTAAGGTATGGATTTGCCGAGGTGAGGTTTATGGCAAGCGGGAGCTTGCTCCAAACTTTGTTCAAAGCAAAGATAATGGTCGCGGTGGAAATGGTGCCAATAATGGAGGTAGAAACTTCAAAAGAAAGAAAAACAATCGCTAACGAATTTGAATTTTAGGAATTATGTTACAACCGAAAAGGACAAAATTCAGAAGACAGCAAAAGGGTCGTCAGAAAGGTAATGCCCAGAGAGGAAACCAACTTGCATTTGGTTCTTTTGGAATCAAATCTTTGGGGACGAAGTGGATTACTGGACGTCAGATTGAGGCTGCCCGTATTGCAGTGACAAGATATATGCAACGTCAGGGTCAGATTTGGATCCGTATCTTCCCGGACAAACCTATTACTCGTAAGCCTGCTGATGTGCGTATGGGTAAAGGTAAAGGTAATCCTGAGGGTTTCGTTGCCCCTGTTACTCCGGGTCGAATTCTCATCGAGGTGGAAGGTGTTTCTTATGAAGTTGCTAAAGAGGCTTTACGTTTGGCAGCTCAAAAACTTCCGATTACTACTAAGTTTATTGTTAGACGTGATTACGACTTCCAAAATCAAAACGCATAATTATGAAGATTGCAGAAATTAGAGAAATAGCTACCAATGAACTGGCAGAAAGAATCGATGCAGAAGTAGCCAAATATAAACAAATGGTGTTGAATCATTCTATCTCTCCGCTGGAGAATCCTGCGCAAATCAAGAGCTTGCGTCGCACGATAGCACGCATGAAGACAGAGTTGCGCCAGCGAGAACTTAATAATAAATAATTGATCCTGATGGAAGCTAGAAATTTAAGAAAAGAAAGAATGGGTGTTGTAATCAGTAACAAGATGGATAAAACTGTTACTGTTGCTGCAAAGTTCAAAGAGAAACACCCGATTTATGGTAAGTTCGTTAGTAAGACGAAAAAATACCATGCTCATGATGAAAAGAACGAATGTAACGTGGGCGATACTGTTCGTATCATGGAAACTCGTCCTTTGAGCAAAACTAAGAGATGGAGATTAGTTGAAATAATCGAAAGAGCTAAGTAATTATGATACAAGCAGAATCTAGACTTACAGTATGTGATAACAGTGGCGCAAAGGAGGCTCTCTGTATCCGTGTTTTAGGCGGTACAAGAAAGCGTTATGCGACTGTGGGCGATGTGATCGTTGTTTCTGTCAAGAACGTGATCCCTTCAAGTGATATTAAAAAAGGTGCAGTGTCTAAGGCTTTGATCGTACGTACTAAAAAAGAAATTCGTCGTGCTGATGGTTCTTATATTCGTTTTGATGATAATGCGTGTGTGTTGTTGAACAATGCAGGCGAAATTAGAGGTAGTCGTATTTTTGGGCCGGTAGCTCGTGAACTTCGTGCTGTAAACATGAAAGTTGTATCATTAGCACCTGAAGTACTTTAATTTTGTAAACAATTTGACTAATGAGTAAGTTACATATTAAAAAGGGCGATACGGTTTACGTTAACTCTGGTGATGATAAGGGTAAAACTGGTACTGTGTTGAAAGTTCTTGTGAAAGAAGGACGTGCTGTGGTGGAAGGCCTCAATATGGTATCAAAGAGCACAAAGCCCAGCGCGAAAAACCCTCAAGGTGGTATAGTGAAGAAAGAAGCTCCTATACACATCTCAAATTTGAACGTGGTTGATCCTAAAACTGGTAAACCGACACGTGTGGGAAGAAGGAGAAATTCTGAAGGAACCTTAGTACGTTATTCTAAAAAAACAGGTGAGGAGATTAAGTAATGAGTAATACTGCTAGCCTTAAACAAGAATATGCAGAGCGCATAGCTCCTGCATTGAAGAGCCAATTCCAGTATACTTCTGTAATGCAAATTCCGAAACTTAAGAAGATTGTTATCAATCAAGGTTTGGGTATGGCTGTTGCAGATAAGAAGATTATTGATGTGGCCATTAGTGAAATGACTGCCATTACGGGCCAAAAAGCTGTTGCAACGATTTCACGTAAGGATATTGCAAACTTTAAGTTGCGTAAGAAAATGCCCATTGGTGTAATGGTAACATTGCGTCGAGAAAGAATGTACGAATTCTTGGAGAAGTTGATTCGTGTGGCTCTTCCTCGTATTCGTGACTTTAAAGGTATCGAAAGCAAGTTTGATGGAAGAGGTAATTATACCTTGGGAATTCAAGAGCAAATCATTTTCCCTGAAATAAATATCGATTCGATAACTAAAATATTGGGAATGAATATTACCTTTGTAACCTCTGCGAAAACAGATGAAGAAGGTTATGCTTTATTAAAAGAATTCGGATTACCATTTAAAAATGCTAGAAAAAATTGATAGATTATGGCAAAAGAATCAATGAAAGCTCGTGAAGTGAAAAGAGCTAAACTTGTAGCCAAATATGCTGAAAAGCGTGCAGAGCTGAAGAAGATTGTCAGAACGGGTGATCCTGTTGCTGCTTATGAGGCTGCTCAAAAGTTGCAAGCAATCCCCAAAAATGCCAATCCTATCCGTTTGCACAATCGTTGTAAGTTGACTGGACGTCCGAAGGGATATATTCGTTTGTTTGGCATTTCCAGAATCCAATTCCGTGAGATGGCATCTAATGGTCTTATTCCAGGCGTTAAGAAAGCAAGTTGGTAAGAATTTTTGTTTTTAAATATTGTCAGGAGAGTCCTGATTAATTTAAATTTATATTATATGACAGATCCAATAGCAGATTATCTGACGAGGTTGAGAAATGCAATTAGTGCAAAACACAGAGTTGTGGAGATCCCGGCCTCGAATTTGAAAAAGGAAATTACAAAGATCCTTTTTGAGAAAGGTTACATCTTGAATTACAAGTTTGTAGAAGATGGTCCTCAGGGTACTATTAAGGTAGCTTTGAAGTATGATTCTGTTAACAAGGTTAATGCAATCAAGAAGTTGATCAGAGTTTCTAGCCCAGGTTTGCGTAAGTATACGGGTTACAAAGACATGCCGAGAGTTATTAATGGATTGGGTATTGCGATTTTATCCACATCTAAAGGTGTAATGACAGACAAAGAGGCTTCCGCTCTGAGAATTGGTGGTGAAGTGCTTTGCTACGTATATTAATAGGAGGATTATCTATGTCAAGAATAGGAAAATTGCCCATAAGTATTCCTGCAGGAGTAACTGTTACTTTCAAGGATGATGTGGTTACAGTAAAAGGCCCTAAGGGCGAAATGTGCCAATATGTCAATCCAGCTATTGCTGTTTCCATTGAAGATGGTCATATCCACTTCACGGAAAACGAAAACATGATGCAAGATGCTCCAAAGCAAAGACATGCTTATCATGGTTTGTATCGTGCGTTGGTACATAATATGGTTGTTGGTGTTTCTGAAGGTTACAAGAAAGAGATGGAATTGGTCGGTGTTGGTTACCGTGCATCAAACAATGGCAATATTATGGAACTCTCATTAGGCTATACGCATAATATCTTTATACAAATGCCTCCTGAGATTAAGGTTGAGACAAAATCAGAAAGAAATAAGAACCCTCTTATTATATTGGAATCTTGTGACAAGCAATTGCTTGGTCAAGTTTGCTCAAAAATACGTTCTTTCCGTAAGCCTGAACCATACAAGGGTAAGGGTATTAGATTTGTTGGCGAAGAAATTCGCAGAAAGTCGGGTAAATCAGCCGGTGCTAAGTAATTTACATTAAATCGTATTATTATGACAACAAAAATAGAAAGACGAATTAAGATCAAATATAGAGTTCGCAATAAAATTTCGGGTACTCCTGAACGTCCACGTTTGACGGTTTTTAGAAGCAATAAGCAGATTTATGTGCAGCTTATTGATGATCTGTCAGGTAAAACTTTGGCAGCAGCTTCTTCTTTAGGTATGGAAACTATGCCCAAAAAAGAACAAGCGTCTAAAGTTGGCGAATTAATTGCTAAGAAGGCACAAGAGGCTGGTATTACGACTGTTGTATTCGACCGTAACGGTTACTTGTATCATGGGAGAGTGAAAGAAGTGGCTGATGCTGCTCGTAACGGTGGACTTAAATTTTAATGATTATGGCAGTGTATAATAGAGTTAAAATAACTAACGATATCGAATTGAAAGATAGACTTGTGGCTATCAATCGTGTTACTAAAGTAACCAAGGGTGGTAGAACTTTTAGCTTTTCTGCTATCGTAGTTGTTGGTAACGAAGATGGTATTATTGGTTGGGGACTTGGTAAAGCAGGTGAAGTAACCGCTGCAATCGCAAAAGGTGTTGAAGCTGCTAAGAAAAACTTAACGCGTGTCCCTGTATTGAAAGGAACCGTGCCTCATGAACAAACTGCAAAGTTTGGCGGTGCTGAAGTATTTATTAAACCAGCATCTACTGGTACTGGTGTTGTTGCCGGTGGTGCTATGCGTGCAGTACTTGAAAGTGTGGGCATCACAGATGTTTTGGCAAAATCAAAAGGTTCTTCTAATCCTCATAACTTGGTTAAAGCCACAATCTTGGCTTTGAGTGAGATGAGAGATGCAAGAACTGTTGCTCAAAACAGAGGTATCAGTATTGAAAAAGTATTTAGAGGATAAGGAGGATTTATGTCAACTATTAGGATTAAACAAGTAAAAAGTAGAATAGGTGCCTCTGCAGTTCAAAAAAGAACGCTCGATGCATTGGGACTTCGTAAATTGAATCGTGTGGTTGAACACGAAGCAACTCCTTCGATTCTTGGAATGGTAGAGAAGGTGAAACACCTTGTTTCTATTGTGAAGTAAACTGTAATTTGTTGAACAATAATTAAGTTTCGATATGAAATTAAATAATTTGAAACCTGCTGCAGGCTCGACTACGACTCGTAAAAGAGTGGGGCGTGGACCGGGATCTGGTTTAGGCGGAACTTCTACAAGAGGACATAAAGGAGCAAAACAAAGATCTGGATACTCTCGTAAGATTGGTTTCGAGGGTGGGCAGATGCCGCTCCAACGTCGAGTTCCTAAATTTGGCTTTAAAAATATAAACAGGGTGGAATACAAAGCTATCAATTTGAGTACTATCCAAGCATTAGTTGAAGCCAAGAATCTGACTAAAGTCGGTATTGAAGAACTGCGTGCTGCTGGATTTATTTCCTCTAAACAGTTAGTTAAAGTATTAGGTAACGGGACATTTACAGTTAAAGTTAATGTTGAAGCAAATGCATTCTCTAAGAGTGCTATTGCCGCTATCGAAGCTGTTGGTGGTAATGCTGTAAAACTCTGATTAAATGATGCGATCTATTGAAACATTAAAGAATATATGGAAGATTGAGGATCTGAGAAAACGGATCCTCATCACTATATTGTTTGTTGCGATATATAGATTTGGTTCATATATCGTACTTCCAGGCATTGACCCGAATATGTTGGCCAAATTACATGAACAAACAAGTGAGGGTCTTTTGGCTTTGTTGAATATGTTTTCTGGTGGTGCATTTTCTAATGCTTCTATCTTTGCGTTGGGTATCATGCCGTATATTTCGGCATCCATTGTAATTCAGCTTTTGGCAGTTGCTGTCCCTTATTTTCAGAAAATGCAACGCGAAGGCGAAAGTGGCAGAAGAAAAATCAATCAATATACGCGCTATTTGACAATAGCTATTTTATTGTTTCAAGCACCGTCCTATTTACTTAATCTGAAGTCACAGGCCGGTGGTTCATTAAATGCTTCATTAGATTGGACGTTATTTATGATTTCATCAACCATCATTCTTGCTGCGGGTAGTATGTTCATTTTGTGGCTTGGTGAAAGAATTACGGATAAAGGCGTTGGTAATGGTATCTCTTTAATTATTATGATTGGTATCATTGCACGTCTTCCACAAGCTCTTTTTCAAGAATTTGTATCTAGAATGGCATCTCCGGGTACTGGTGGTTTGATTATGTTTTTGTTTGAAATCGTGTTTTTGTTGTTAGTGATTGCTGCCGCTATATTGTTGGTACGGGGAACTCGTAAGATACCAGTACAATATGCGAAACGTATCGTTGGCAACAAGCAATATGGTGGAGCAAGACAATACATTCCTTTGAAAGTGAATGCAGCAAATGTGATGCCTATCATCTTTGCACAAGCAATTATGTTTATTCCGGCTGCGCTTGCAAACTATTCTAGTCAGCAAGGGGAAGTGAGTAGTGTTGCTGTGGCTTTGAGTGATTATACAGGCTTCTGGTACAATATAGTTTTTGCCGTACTGATTATTCTCTTTACATATTTTTATACGGCTATTACTATTAATCCGAATCAGATGGCTGAAGATATGAAACGTAATAATGGATTTATTCCTGGTATCAAACCTGGTAAGAATACTGCGGAATATATTGATACTATCATGTCTCGTATCACTCTGCCAGGTTCTCTATTCCTTGCAGTTGTTGCCATTTTGCCTGCTTTTGCTGGAATTTTTGGTGTGAAGACTGAATTTGCTCACTTCTTTGGAGGAACTTCTCTGTTGATTCTTGTTGGTGTCGTTTTGGATACTTTGCAACAAGTTGAAAGTCATTTGTTGATGAGACATTATGACGGATTACTTAAATCAGGTCGAATCAGAGGTCGTTCGGCTAATGTTTCTGCCTATTAAGTTCTCAATAGATGATTTTTCTTAAGACTGATGATGAAATAGAGTTACTTCGTCAAAGCAATCTCCTTGTGGGACGTGCTTTGGCCGAAGTAGCTAAATTAATAAAACCAGGTGTTACTACTTTGGAGCTTGATAAAGTTGCAGAAGAGTTTATCCGTGATAATGGGGCAATACCGACATTTAAGGGTTTCCCGAATCAGTTTGGTCAGCCTTTTCCCGGTTCTATCTGTACTTCTGTTAACGATCAAGTTATTCATGGCCTTCCTAATGATAAACCTTTGAAAGAAGGTGATATTGTGTCTGTCGATTGTGGAACCTATATGAATGGATTTTGTGGTGATTCTGCATATACATTTTGTGTAGGTGAAGTTGCTCCTGAAATTAAGGAACTTTTAAGAATTACAAAGGAGTCCTTATATAAAGGAATAGAGAATGCTGTGCATGGAAAGCGTATAGGTGACATAGGATCTGCAGTTCAGGATCATTGTGAAAAGCACTCTTATGGTGTCGTTCGTGAATTCGTAGGTCATGGCATTGGAAAAGAGATGCACGAAGAACCTTCTGTACCTAATTATGGGAAACGTGGCTCAGGTGTGTTGTTGAAAAATGGAATGTGTATAGCGATTGAGCCTATGATAACATTAGGTTCGCCTCGGATATATATGGAACCTGACCGCTGGACGATTCGTACATGCGATGGAAAATGGGCTGTACACTTTGAACATACGGTTGCCGTTCGTAAAGGACAGGCAGAATTGTTGTCAACATTTGATTTTATTGAAGAAGTTTTAGGAGATAATGTGATTTAAATTTATATGGCTAAGCAAGCAGCAATAGAACAAGAAGGAGTTATCGTTGAAGCATTGTCTAACGCAATGTTTCGTGTGGAACTGGAGAATGGGCATGAGATTACAGCTCATATTTCAGGTAAGATGAGAATGCATTACATAAAAATTTTGCCTGGCGATAAAGTAAAAGTGGAGATGTCTCCTTATGATTTATCAAAGGGTAGAATCGTTTTTAGATATAAATAACAATAAAGATATGAAAGTAAGAGCATCATTGAAGAAACGTACGCCAGAATGTAAGATTGTAAGACGTAACGGCCGTTTGTATGTTATTAACAAGAAAAATCCTAAGTATAAACAACGTCAAGGATAATTTATTATTTTTGCAGAAAAATAATTGAGTATGGCTATAAGAATAGTAGGTGTAGATTTGCCTCAAAATAAAAGGGGTGAGATTGCGTTGACCTATATTTTTGGTATAGGTCGCAGTAGTTCAGCAAAGATCTTGGATAAAGCAGGTGTCGATAGAGATATCAAAGTAAAAGACTGGACTGATGATCAGGCAGCAAAAGTTCGTGAGATTATTGGTGCTGAATATAAGGTGGAAGGTGATCTTCGTTCTGAAGTACAACTGAACATTAAACGATTAATGGATATTGGTTGCTATCGTGGTGTGCGCCATCGTTTGGGATTGCCCGTTAGAGGTCAAAGCACTAAAAACAATGCACGTACCCGTAAAGGAAGAAAGAAAACCGTTGCAAATAAGAAAAAAGCTACTAAATAATAATTGTTGATATGGCAAAAAAAACAGTCGCAGCTAAGAAGAGAAATGTGAAAGTGGATGCTAATGGGCAGTTACATGTTCATTCGTCTTTCAATAACATTATCGTTTCTCTAGCAAACAGTGAGGGCCAAATCATTTCTTGGTCTTCTGCAGGTAAAATGGGATTCAGAGGTTCTAAAAAGAATACTCCGTATGCGGCACAGATGGCAGCACAAGATTGTGCTAAGGTGGCATATGATCTGGGCCTCAGAAAGGTAAAAGCTTATGTAAAAGGTCCTGGTAATGGCCGTGAGTCCGCAATCAGAACTGTACATGGTGCTGGTATTGAAGTTACTGAGATTATTGACGTAACACCGCTTCCGCACAACGGTTGTCGTCCTCCCAAAAGAAGAAGAGTATAATAAGATAACCTATTAAAATATAAAATATGGCTTGAATTGATTAATAAATGGATTGCATTTTCCTTTCTGTAATCGTGGCTGCAACAATTAATTTAAGTTCATAAGTAAACCAATTAAATTTAGAAGTAAAAATGGCTAGATATACTGGACCAAAATCAAGAATTGCACGTAAATTTGGTGAGGCTATTTTCGGTGCTGATAAAGTTCTGTCTAAAAGAAATTATCCTCCAGGACAACATGGAAATTCCAGAAGAAGAAAAACTTCTGAGTATGGTGTGATGTTAGCTGAAAAGCAAAAAGCCAAGTATACTTATGGCGTACTGGAAAGACAATTTAGAAACATGTTTGAGAAAGCAGCCAGTACAAATGGTATTACAGGTGAAATTCTGTTGCAGTCTCTCGAGTCTCGTTTGGACAATATTGTCTATCGTTTGGGTATCGCTCCGACTCGTGCTGCTGCCCGTCAGTTGGTAGGTCACAAACATATTGTTGTTGATAATAATGTGGTTAATATCCCTTCATACACTGTTAAACCTGGTCAAATTGTAGGTGTTCGTGAGAAATCTAAATCTTTGGAAGTTATTGCCAATTCTCTTGCTGGTTTCAACCACAGCAAATATCCTTGGTTGGAATGGGATGAAAATACAAAAGCTGGCAGATATTTGCATATTCCTGAGAGAGCAGATATCCCCGAAAACATTAAAGAACAATTGATTGTTGAGTTGTACTCTAAATAATAATTAATTTCATGGCGATATTGGCATTTCAAAAACCTGATAAAGTATTAATGTTGGAGGCGGACTCTAAATATGGAAAATTTGAATTTCGTCCGCTAGAACCCGGTTTTGGTATTACCATTGGTAATGCTTTACGCCGTATTCTCCTTTCCTCTCTTGAGGGTTTTGCCATCAATACTATTCACGTTGCGGGAGTGGAACATGAATTTGCTGCCGTTCCGGGTGTTAAAGAAGATGTAACAAACATTATCTTGAATCTGAAGCAAGTAAGATTTAAGCAGATAGTTGAGGAATTTGAGAATGAAAAAGTAAGTATTACTATCGAGAATTCGACTGAATTTAAGGCAGGTGATATAGGTAAGTATTTGACTGGATTTGAAGTGTTAAATCCTGAATTGGTTATTTGCCATTTAGATTCAAAAGCAACAGTGCAAATTGATTTGACTATTAACAAAGGTCGTGGGTATGTTCCCGCTGATGAGAATCGTGAATTCTGTACCGATGTTAATGTGATCCCAATCGATTCAATTTATACTCCGATTCGTAATGTTAAATATACAATTGAGCCATTCCGTGTAGAACAAAAGACGGATTATGATAAATTGATACTTGAGATTACGACGGATGGTTCCATACACCCGAAGGATGCGCTGAAAGAGGCTGCGAAAGTCCTTATATATCACTTTATGCTCTTCTCTGATGAGAAGATCACATTGGAAAATTCCGATGTTGACGGCAATGAAGAGTTTGATGAGGAAGTATTGCACATGCGTCAATTATTGAAGACCAAATTGGTTGATATGGATCTTTCAGTCCGTGCTTTAAATTGTTTGAAAGCTGCGGACGTGGAAACATTGGGCGATTTGGTGCAATTTAATAAGACCGACCTTTTAAAGTTCAGAAACTTTGGTAAGAAATCGCTTACTGAGCTTGATGATTTGCTCGAAAGTCTGAATCTATCGTTTGGAACTGATATTTCTAAATATAAATTAGATAAAGAATAAACAATGAGACACAATAAGAAATTCAACCATTTGGGTCGTACTGCTTCTCATAGAAAAGCAATGTTGTCAAACATGGCTATTTCTTTGATCAAGCACAAAAGAATCACTACGACCTTAGCAAAGGCTAAAGCGCTGAAGAAATATGTAGAGCCTTTAATTACTAGATCTAAGAATGACACAACTAATTCTCGTCGTGTTGTATTTAGCTATTTGCAAGACAAATATGCAGTAACAGAGTTGTTTAAGGAAATTTCTGTTAAGGTTGCAGACCGTCCAGGTGGATACACACGCATCATCAAGTTGGGTAACCGACCCGGTGATAATGCTGAAATGTGCTTCATCGAACTCGTTGACTACGATGAAAACATGGCTAAGGACAAAGTTGTAAAGAAAGCTACTCGTACTCGTCGTTCTAGCAAAAAAAGTGCAGCAGCTACAACAGAGACTCTTACAGCTAATAACATTGAAACTTTGGCTGAAGAGACTCCTAAAGCTGAATAATGAGTACTTTTATAGGCAAAGAAAGATAAGCATTAACTGAGGTACATATTTTAAAGGTTATAGTTGTCTTGTAATTTTGCTATTGCAATATTGCAAGAACTATAACCTTTTATTTATGACAAAGCAAGAGTTTTTA
>CAZOKL010000035.1:19439-21615 GCA_964580305.1 uncultured Bacteroides sp. | reverse complement strand
CGACATTCAGAACCACAATCTGACGCTCTAACCAACTGAACTACAGCCACCATGTCTATAACGTTTGCATTTTAGAAAAAATGCTTTTCTGAAATGCGTGGCAAAGGTACGCATTATTTTGAATATAGCAAATAGTTGAGCCAATATTTTTAAAAATACTTTTAGGTTCTATTCTGTAACAGTTTGTATTTAGGGGAAAATTCTTCATTTCTTCTGTTGAATTGGATGTGTATTCATACCTTAAGGGATTCTGTAATTATCAGACAAAAATATGTTCCTCTCTTATTTTGTTTTCGTGGACAATTTTCTCTAGGATATGTTTGATAGTCTTTTCTATTCTTTCCCGTTATGGGAGAGGTTGATTGTATTTTCATATTGATTCGAAACAGCGAATTGTTCAATTCTGATGCATAAATTCGTGTTGTTGCGGGAGTTGCTCTTTGCTGTTAGTGTTTGCCAAATTCACGTTAAAAACGGTTGTTGAGATTATGCGACGGAATAAATATACGTATATTTGCTGTTCATAAATAATTAATAAGAGAATTATCTTAAACTAAATACTAAAAATATATGGCAAAAATAACGAGAGAAGCAGCCCTGCTTTATCATTCACAAGGAAGACCGGGCAAGATAGAAGTAGTTCCCACCAAACCTTACAGTACACAGACCGATTTATCATTGGCTTATTCACCGGGAGTGGCAGAGCCGTGTCTTGAAATAGAAAAAGATCCCCATAAGGTATATGATTATACGGATAAGGGAAACCTCGTAGCTGTGATTTCAAATGGAACGGCCGTGCTTGGACTAGGCGATATCGGCGCCATGAGCGGAAAGCCTGTGATGGAAGGCAAAGGCTTGTTGTTCAAAATTTATGCAGGTATTGACGTTTTTGATATCGAGGTAGATGAGAAAGATCCTGATAAGTTCGTGGAAGCCGTGAAGGCCATCGCTCCCACGTTTGGAGGCATTAACTTGGAGGATATCAAGGCGCCTGAATGTTTTGAAATCGAACGTCGCCTGAAAGAAGAGCTTGACATCCCCGTGATGCACGACGACCAGCACGGAACGGCCATCATCTCATCGGCCGGGCTGCTTAATGCTTTGGAGGTTGCTGGCAAACGCATTGAAGACATCCGTATTGTAGTGAACGGTGCTGGTGCGTCGGCCATCTCATGCACGAAATTATATGTGAGTTTGGGAGCCCGTAAGGAAAACATTATCATGCTCGACAGCAAGGGTGTAATCACATCAGACCGTGAGAACTTGAATGAGACGAAGCGGCTGTTTGCCACTGACCGTCGCGATGTGCATACGTTGGCTGAAGCCGTTCGCGGAGCTGATATGTTCCTGGGACTTTCAAAAGGCAATGTGCTGACGCAAGACATGATTCGCAGCATGGCCGAGAATCCGATTGTCTTCGCATTGGCAAACCCGACGCCGGAGATTTCCTATGAAGATGCGATGGCTTCTCGTCCAGACGTGTTGATAGCTACGGGACGTTCCGACTATCCAAACCAGATAAACAATGTCATAGGCTTTCCCTACATTTTCCGCGGAGCGCTTGACACGCATGCTCGTGCCATCAATGAGGAAATGAAACTTGCAGCAGTGTATGCCATTGCCAAACTGGCTAAACAACCGGTGCCTGACGTGGTGAACGAGACCTATCATGTAAACAACTTCACTTTTGGTCGTGACTATTTTATCCCCAAACCCGTCGATCCACGTTTGATTACAGAAGTTTCCATGGCTGTGGCCAAGGCTGCTATCGAGTCGGGGGTGGCTCGCAAGACCATTACCGATTGGGAGGCCTATCGCACTCATCTGCGTGAACTCATGGGGCAAGAGAGTAAATTGACCCGCCAGCTTTACGAAACAGCACGCCGCGACCCGCAGCGTGTGGTGTTTGCTGAAGGCACACATCCGAACATGCTCAAAGCTGCAGTCGAGGCCAAGGCCGAGGGCATCTGTTATCCCATCTTGTTGGGTAATGAGGAACGCATTCAGAAATTGGCAAAGGAATTGGATGTGAGTCTGGAAGGGGTAGAGATCATTAATCTTCGCCATGACTGCCAGACAGAACGTCGTGAACGCTATGCTCGTATCCTGGCTCAGAAGCGTGAGCGTGAAGGCTTCACCTATGAGGAAGCTAATGACAAGATGTTCGAGCGTAACT
>CAZOKL010000035.1:7147-19339 GCA_964580305.1 uncultured Bacteroides sp. | reverse complement strand
GAGCGTGAAGGCTTCACCTATGAGGAAGCTAATGACAAGATGTTCGAGCGTAACTATTTCGGTATGATGATGGTGGAAACGGGAGAAGCTGATGCTTTCATTACGGGTCTGTACACGCGCTATTCGAACACTATAAAGGTGGCCAAGGAGGTAATCGGTATCCAACCGGAGTTTAAGCACTTTGCCACAATGCACATCCTGAACTCCAAGAAAGGCACTTATTTCTTAGCAGACACGCTGATTAACCGTCATCCTGACACTGAGACGCTGATTGACATCGCCCGTTTGTCGTGCCGCACGGTGGAGTTCTTCAATCAAAAACCAGTGATGGCCATGCTTTCTTATTCGAATTTCGGTTCCGATGCCGAAGGTAGTCCGGCAAATGTGCATGCGGCTGTGAACTATATGCAACTCCACTATCCCAATCTTGCCATTGACGGTGAGATGCAGGTGAACTTCGCCATGAATCGCAGATTGCGTGATGCAAAATATCCGTTTACCCGCTTGAAAGACAAGGATGTGAATACATTGGTGTTCCCGAACTTGAGTTCTGCCAATGCTACCTATCAGTTGATTCAAACCATGAGTGAGACAGAGATGATAGGTCCCATCCAGATGGGACTTAATAAGCCCATCCACTTCACTGACTTTGAGAGCTCCGTGCGCGACATTGTGAACATTACGGCTGTGGCTGTAATTGATGCTATCGTGGCTAAAAAGAAAAATAAATGAGTTTTTAAAAAGAGGGGCTGTGTTTTAACCTTGTTTTGACACAGTCCCTTTGTATTTCTATTTTAAGATTGGTATTGTATGCGTAAACCTTTGTCGCGTGCTCAGGCCGTATGTTTTGTGTTACTCTGGGTATCGCTCTGTGCAGTGGTGCTGATAAGTGCCAAGATTGACGGGCCGCTAGTGTTGTCGCTTGTCATCTCAGCCTTGCTCGTGGTGATTCCTGTATGGAAGAGCTTCAAGCACTAACGGACAGTTGTGCGGAAACAACTGTTCTATTTCTCCAACAATTCTTTCAGGAAAGCATCCAATTCTTTGTCGAGCCCTTTCAGAAGTTCGCCGTCGTTGAGCAGCAAGGTGTCATCGTCCACCAGCAACAGTTCGACAACAGTCTCCTTGTTGGCATCAATGAGGGTGAATGAGTAAGGCTTCATGAGTGAGGTGTTGTCCAGTGTCCCTTTTTCTTTCAAATGTTTCAAGACGCTGCGCAAGGAGTTTTCGATGTCTTCATAAGTTTCGTCATCTCTGTCTCTTGTCCATTCGTCTACGGAGGTTTGGGCTAAAACACGGTCGTCATCATCCATAATGATGAGTTCGCTTTCTTCCGATTCAAATCTTGGTTGCAGGTGCAGGTCTGTGATGATTTGTGGTTGGTCATTGCCTGCCGGATAATGGGCTAATGCGGTCTTGACTGCTTCTTCGATGTTTTTTTGTGATTGTTGGCTAAGTTTCATTTCAATTCTGTTTTTTTCTCTTGTTAAGAGTGTTCAAATGTATAAAAAACAATGATTGCATCCCAGACACATAGTTAAAAATCATTGTTTGAAGCGTATCATTTGCAGGTCGAGCTTTTGTCGGTTCATGTCTTTGTGCTGAAGTTCTTCCAGGTAAGTTTTTGTGAGCTGCCATTCGGTCGAGTCCATTTCATTTGATTTTTCTAAGTCTTCAAGACTTTCTTTAAGGTAGGACATGGCTTCCTGGCTGTTGTCGTTCATTTCATGATACAAGGCCAGATTGTACGCAGCGCGTGCCTTTCTTTTTCCTTTTTTTGTCTGATACTCGGTCTCCCAGCTTTGGCGTGCCAGTTCCCAATTATTTTCCCGCAGGGCGACGGCCGCATCACGCATGTTGATGGAGCCTCCCCGGAAATAGTAGCGTTCGGCTGTGTTCCAAAGCGGTGTGATGTGGCTCACAGGCAGTTGTGCCAGGTATTTGGAGGCGTCATCCCAGATTTGGTTTCTTGTCAGTCCTTCAGTTACCCAATAGATTGTGTCGTGGTCGAGGAAATGTTGGAATGGCTTGTCTCTGCTAGGCAGGTAGACGTGTGTTTCGAGTGAGAGCGCACCCATGACGGCCGGCATACGCTCATTACCACTGTAGATAAAGGCATTCTTTGTCTCTACAGATGCGTTGTCGACCACAAGCAGCATGTCGACCTGCAAGTCGTGTGTCCAGTCGAGCACTTGTTGGGGGGACAAGATGGTCGTCTGCGGGGTTGTTGCATCGGCTCGTAGCATGGAGTCGCTGATGATGACTAGTTCGAAATAGTTAGCATTGGCGATGTGCTCGGCCAGACGTTCGCACACGCTTTTCCCGTCGGCGGGGATGGTGGTGTTGAGAAATGGTGTTTTGTGTGATTTTTCTGAGATAGGAGTCGTGTTGTTCAAGATGGCCACACGTTTGACATCGGGTGCGAAGCTGACATCGGCCGGCATCAGCGTGTCGACAGACAGGTAGTCGATCGTGGAGCATGAGCCGAGGCTTATGCATACGGTTATAAACAGGAGCAGGTGTTTCATGTGTGATCGATATTTGACGTCCAAATATACTAAAGGATTCGTTCAAGTCGAATAACTGAACGAATCCTTTTAGAATCTTTATAGGAGCATTGTCCTCCGATTGTCCCATGAAATAACCCGTCTTGCGGGGTATTAAGGGCGGCCGACCTGGCCCTAGACTCGGTGCTCGCCTGCCCTAGAGCCCGTCTAAGCTTATCCTAGAGTCCGCCCGAAGACCGACTTTTGAGGGGATTTTCATTGATACAAGTTGCGCCCGTGGCAGTTCTTGTACTTCTTTCCGCTGCCACACGGGCATGGGTCGTTGCGTCCGATGGTGTGCTCGTTGCGCACCGGTTGGCGTTTCACTTCGCGTGTGTCGCGCCCGGCAGCAGCTTTTTGATTCGGATCGCTCAGGTCTTGCTTTGTTTCGGTGTATTGCGGCCGGCGCTGGGGCAGTGGGTTGGGAGCCGCTTCACGCACTTGTTCTGGTTCGCGAACTGGGATCTGGGCACGCATCAATACAGAGATAGTCTGGTCATTGATTTTCTTCACCATGTTGTCAAAAAGGGTGACTGACTCCAGTTTGAAAATCAATAGCGGGTCTTTCTGTTCGTAACTGGCGTTCTGCACGGAGTGTCTCAGTTCGTCAAGGTCACGCAGGTTTTCCTTCCATGCTTCGTCGATGGTGTGGAGCAGGATGGCCTTCTCAAAAGATTTCACGATTTCTCGGCACTGGCTGTCATAGGCAGCTTTCAGATTGCAGGAGATGTTGTAGACGCGTTTCCCGTCGGTGATGGGGATGAGAATGTTCTCATAGACGTGCCCCTGATTTTCATAGACTTCCTTGATAACCGGCATGGCGATTTGTGCCATGCGTTCCGTCTTACGCTTGAAATTGGCCATGGCTGTGTCGAACAGCTTGGTTTCGATGACTTCGGGCTTTTCGTTGCGGAATTCTTCTTCGTTGACGGGCATCTCAATGGCAAAGTTCTGAAGCACTTCCATCTTGGACTCCTCATAGTCCTTACCTTCAACGGCTGCAATGCAGCAAGACTCTATCATGTTCACGATGTCCATGCCGATGCGCTCTCCCATCAAGGCGTGGCGGCGACGGGTGTAAACAACGACGCGCTGTTTATTCATCACGTCATCATATTCAAGCAGACGCTTACGGATTCCGAAGTTGTTTTCCTCGACTTTCTTCTGTGCACGTTCGATGGAGTTGGAAATCATTTTGGCTTCAATCATTTCACCTTCTTTGAATCCCAGCTTGTCCATTACTTTGGCTATGCGTTCAGAAGCGAACAGACGCATCAGATTGTCTTCCAGTGAAACGAAGAACACGGATGAACCCGGGTCTCCTTGACGTCCGGCACGACCGCGTAGCTGGCGGTCGACACGACGAGATTCGTGGCGCTCCGTACCGATGATGGCCAGACCGCCGGCAGCTTTCACTTCCGGACTCAACTTAATATCGGTACCACGACCGGCCATGTTGGTGGCAATGGTAACCGTGCCGCTCAGACCGGCTTTGGCCACAATCTCTGCTTCTTTCTGGTGGAGCTTGGCGTTCAACACGTTGTGTTCGATCTTGCGGAGGGTGAGCATCTTGCTCAGCATTTCCGAGATTTCAACAGAGGTCGTACCCACAAGTACTGGACGTCCGGCTTTGATCATCTTTTCGATTTCTTCAATAACAGCCTTGTATTTTTCGCGTTTGGTCTTGTAAACACGGTCATTCATGTCGTTGCGAATGACAGGACGATTGGTCGGGATAACCACTACATCCAGCTTATAGATGTCCCAGAATTCACCTGCTTCCGTTTCTGCCGTACCGGTCATACCGGAGAGTTTGTGATACATACGGAAGTAGTTCTGGAGGGTGATGGTGGCAAAGGTTTGTGTGGCAGCCTCCACTTTCACGCGTTCTTTGGCTTCGATGGCCTGATGCAGACCATCGGAATAGCGGCGGCCTTCCATAATACGGCCTGTCTGTTCGTCCACTATCTTCACTTGCCCGTCGATGACAACATATTGGTCGTCCTTTTCAAACATGGCGTATGCCTTCAGCAGCTGGTTGATGGTGTGGACACGTTCTGACTTGATGGCATATTCAGAGAGCATGGCGTCTTTTTTTGCCAGCTTGTCTTCTTCGCTCAAGTCTGTTTCATTTTCAAGGGCAGAGAGTTCAGATGCGATGTCGGGCAGGACGAACAAGTTGGGGTCTGACGAATTGCCGGTAATCAGGTCGATTCCCTTGTCCGTGAGATCCACACTGTTCAGCTTCTCATCGATAACGAAATACAGCGGCTCCACGGCTTCAGGCATGCGTTTGTTGTTCTGTTCCATGTAGATTTCTTCCGTGGCTTGCATGCCTGCTTTGATGCCCGGTTCGCTCAAAAACTTGATGAGCGGTTTGCTCTTTGGCAGTGCTTTATGGCAGCGAAACAGAGCGAGGAATCCTGCTTCCTGGTCTTTCTTGTTGTCGGAAGCAATCAGGTGTTTGGCCTCGGTCAGAAGTTGGTTGGACAGTTTGCGTTGGGCTTCATACAGGCGCTCCACCAACGGGCGTAGTTGCTCGAACAGTTGCTCTTCTCCTTTGGGCACAGGACCGGAGATAATCAACGGGGTACGTGCATCGTCGATTAACACGGAGTCAACCTCATCGACGATTGCATAATTATGCTGACGTTGCACCAAGTCTTTCGGACTGTTGGCCATGTTATCACGGAGGTAATCGAATCCAAATTCATTATTCGTGCCAAAAGTGATGTCGGCCATGTAGGCTTTGCGGCGTGCGTCAGAGTTGGGTTGGTGTTTGTCAATGCAGTCCACACTCAATCCGTGGAATTCATAGAGAGGCCCCATCCACTCAGAGTCACGTTTAGACAGGTAGTCGTTCACTGTCACCACGTGTACACCATTTCCCGTTAGGGCATTCAAGAATACGGGCAGTGTGGCCACTAAGGTTTTACCTTCACCAGTAGCCATCTCGGCAATCTTTCCTTTGTGCAGAACGACTCCACCAAACAGCTGTACATCGTAGTGCACCATGTTCCATGTGATTTCCGAGCCTCCGGCCATCCAATGGTTCTGGTAGATGGCTTTATTGCCTTCGATGCGCACGAAGTCTTTCGTGGCGGCCAGCTCACGGTCAAAATCAGTTGCAGTCACTTCTATCTCAGTGTTCTCGGAGAAGCGTCGTGCGGTGTCTTTCACGATGGAAAAAGCCTGTGGAAGAATCTCGTCCAATGCTTTTTCATAGTGGTCGAGTACTTCCTTTTCTAGTTTATCGATTTGTGCAAAGAGTCCTTCGCGCTCTTCCAATTCGGTTTCCTCAACCTTTGCTTTCAGTTCTTCGATTTTAGCACGTTGGTCTTTTGCTGAATCCTTGATGTATTGCTGCAACTCTTTTGTCTTAGCACGCAATTCGTCGTTACTCAGTTGGCTAATTGCCGGATAAGCCGCTTTGACCTTTTCTACCCAAGGCACGATTTCTTTCATGTCTCGAGTTGCTTTGTTACCAAACAGCTTACTTAAAAAATCATTAAATCCCATTATCGTAATTATTTTTATTATTTGTTAGAATGATATGTACACACACGACTTTTCATGTGTGTGCAAGGTGAATAAGCCGATTATGCGGCTGGGGTGAGCTTCAGAAGATTTAGTGTATGCCGCTCAACATGGTTGACCTGCAGGCATTGGGGGCCCGTATGCGCATGAAGTGGGTGACAGTGGGTGCTATACAGTCCACTGTTGCCGGGATGGAAAAAATACTCGGTTTGATGGAATAGCCGAAGAATATAATTGGAAAGTTGATTAAAGCATCTGAAGTATAGTAGCTATCTGCCAAAGGGTTTTCGCTGACTTGTTTCCATCCGGGATTTAATTCTAGGATGATATCCCCAGAAGCATGAATGTTGTATCCGTTGTGTAGCAATAGTCTTTCCGGCGTGTTGGCATTGAGAATCAGTTCGTGAGATGTGTAGGCTGCTTTCACTCCACTAACTTGCACCAGAAACTCGGCAGACTTGTTCAGCACATCGGATAGGCTTAACTGTTTCTGCTCAATGAGCTTATGGTTAAAATAGAGGTCTAGTCCGTGATAGGCCTCGATGTATTTTCCTTGCCCGTAGGTGGCCATCAGATACATGTTGAGTAAGGCCGTGCAACGATCCATGTGGAAGTCTCCAGTCGGGATGCGATAGAGGGTAAGATCTGCCGTTTCCGGGTCATTATAGCCGGTCGAGGTGATGAAAAACAAAGCGTTGTGAAGTCCTACTTTCTTGTCCACCATGTCGATGAGCCGTTCGAGCTGCTGATCTAGACGGACATACGTGTCCTGAATTTCAACAGGATACTCGGCTATGGACTTGTGCTCGAAGTTGCCGGCATAATAGGTAATGGAGAGCAGATCGGGGATATCGTCCAAGCCGATAGATGTGCTTCGCAAACAGCGTTCCACAAGACGGTTTACTTCCTCATTGACGAGACCGGAGGTCTTGAATTGGCGATATTTTGTGTAGTCAGTGAATGAATGTTTGAAGCCGCGTGTCTGCTCCGATGAGAAATAGGTGTAGAGCAACTTGTTTTGCAGGGTCTCCCACGTCAGATTGTTGATGCGGGTGTCGACAGCCTGATAGTCATTATATCCGATGACCCATGTAGGGAAGGTGCCATAAAATGTCGAACCCGCCCACTTGCCTGTGTCGTCGTTGAGCCAGAAAGCACCGTCGCCTGCATGACCTGCCCCGAACACGGCTGCGTCACGGAAAGGACTGATGGCATAGACCAAGGCCTTGCCCTGCGTAGCCATTTTCAGCTCGTCGGCAATGGTCGACACTACCAATTTGCGCGGTGAGGTGTTTTCGGCTGTGTACATTCCCATGAATTCTTTGTCGTCAGTTGAGGCTGTCACGCGACGATTTTCCCGATTTAGCCATTCGTTGGCAATGATGCCATTATAAAAAGGTGTAGCGCCTGCATACAGAGTGGCTACGGCCGACGAACGGTCAATAGGTTTAAACGGATAGCTTGCGTTGGTATAGACACAACCTTCCTTGAGCAGACGCTTGAATCCTTTTTCGCCATAGAGGGCAGAGAATGCCTCCATGTAGTCTGTGCGGAATTGGTCAATAGTAATGCCTACAACCAACTTCGGAATCGGAGAGATTGTCTGTGCTTGCAGGCTTGCAATGGCCACCGCGGCTAAGAGGGATGTCAGTATTCGTCCTTTCATGTGGTTATTTTTCGGGTAATGATGATGCGCGTTACCGAACGTATCAACAAACTGAGGGCCAAAGGTAATATTACTAATGTTATTTTCTGCGGGATGAGCCACCAGAATACGATAAAAAGTGTTAATACAATAGTATTGCCTATGTGATAGGCATCCTTACGCCTCCTCAAAGCCTTGTGAATCATCCATGGCAGATAGACGAGGGGAATTGGGTTGAGGATAATCAGCAAATAGTTGGATCCCACGGTCGGGTGCAAGGAAAAGAAGAACAGGAAGGCTATGATGCAACCCGCCAGCCCTTGAAGACCGAAAAGCAACATGTCGAACCACCACATAGGAATTCCGCGGCGCCACTCTACCCACGAAAGGAGTAGCGTGAGCCCAAGCAACAAGCAGGCACATGCCATAGGTGACAGGGGAAAGCTTTCCTCAGAAATGTGTTGCAGGGGGGCTACCACACGCCCACTGCGACTCACCAGTGCGCGCTTTGTTCCGTCGGGCTGCAGGATAGTGCCTCCTTCGGCTTCGTCCATCATGACAAACGGGGCAAACATTTGTGTTCGTATGTCAATGGCACGGTCGGCTTCCGCACCCAGGCATAGGTCAATGCCGAACTCGTCCCACGGATGTCCGTCCGTGTAGCGATGCACAATCTGACGGAATGTGGAGACTTCGCGTGTGACGGGATAAACCACACGTCCCTCGATGCTCTCTTCAATCTTGTCACGTGCACGTGTTGTGCAGTTGTCATAAAAATAGTTGTAACGGTAGATACGGTTCTCAGGGCGATAGTTAGTCTCCAGTGCACGTAGCAGACGCACTTTCTCGTCGGGCAGCAGGTTTAGTTCCTGTTCGATGACGTATGAGCCGCGTTCGCGATATTCTTCTGCAAAGTAGGAATAGGGGATAATCCCCAGCTGATAGTCTGTTTCGCCGGTAATAAAGCGGAGGATGAAGTGTGGTGCATTAAAACTGAACATGCCATAATTGTACACCCAGTCTATGTTTCGTGCTGGCATCTCTACCCGGATGGCCGTGTGTCCGAAGAGAGTGTAGATCTCACTCCCCGGCGAACATGTCATTAGGCTGATGCGGATGGAGTCGGTCGTAGCAGCGCGCAGAGGCGTGTACGTCCATCCCAAAGTCAGCAGCAGGAACAGAATGTGGAGTCTTTTTGTCATGTGTCTGTGTTTGTCGTGTCGTGAGTTTGACGCCGCAAAGGTAGCTTTTTTGAAGAGATTTTCAGCACGGAAGCTTAAAATATGCAGAATGAAGAGCTTATTTTTCCTTTGTGACACTTTGGCTTGTGCATCTGCTGAGGTTGTGAGTATAAATTGAAAAGGGCAAGCACCAAGGATTGTTCTGTGGTGCCTGTCCTTTTCTTACATAGTTACGGTTTTGTCTTTTGTAGGCAGTCGTCAAATGGTCAGTCCGTCGAGAAGCTGGAAATAGAGTTCCAGCGCTTCTGCCAGTTCGGTGATGAGTATGTATTCATTGGCTGTGTGGGAACGTGCAGAGTCGCCCGGGCCGATTTTTACCGAAGGGAAAGGCATGAGTGCCTGGTCTGACAGCGTAGGTGAACCGAAAGGTTTGCGCCCAAGGGCTGCGGCGCGGCAGACAAACGGATGATTGACGTCGATGTGCGACGAGTTGAGCCGGAATGAGCGTGCTTGTGCTTCACTGCTGATGTGTGCTTGGATAATGTCAAACAGTTCTTTGTTGGAATACATTTCATTACTGCGGACGTCGACGACAAACGTGCAGCAGTCGGGCACTACGTTGTGTTGCGTTCCGGCATTGATTTGCGTGACGGTCATCTTCACCGGTCCCAGCAGGGGAGAAACCTTGTCAAACTGGTAGGTGCGAAACCACTCAATGTCCTTCATTGCTTTGTATATGGCGTTGTCTCCCACCTCACGGGCAGCATGTCCTGCTTTGCCATGAGTGGTCACGTCGAGTACCATCAGTCCTTTTTCAGCGATGGCGGGGCACATGCCCGTCGGTTCGCCTACGACGCCCAATGCAATGGCCGGCAACTTGGGAAACACACTTTCAATGCCGTTGACTCCTGAAACTTCTTCTTCGCAAGAGGCAAGAAAGATGGTGTTGTAAGGCTGTTCCTTCTTCGTGAGCCGAATGAAGGTTTGGAACAGGCACACCAGACTGCCGCTGGCGTCATTGCTGCCCAGACCATAGATGCGACCGTCAACTTCAGCTGGGGTGAAAGGCTGTTTCTGCCAGCCATTGACCGGCTTCACGGTGTCTATGTGGGAGTTGAGTAACAGGGTGGGTTTCTTTTCATCGAAGTGAGGACTCACGCACCACACGTTGTTGCCCGAGCGATGGGTAATGAGTCCGCTGCGCTCCATATAGTTTTGTAGGGCATTGGCCGCATCCTCTTCATCACGGCTTATGGAAGGGGTGCTGATGAGCACCTTCAGTAGGTTCAGTGCTTCGTTAAGTGTTGCTTCTTGATCCATATTATTTAGTGATTGTGCTTGCAAAAGTACGACACTTCAGAATAAAAACCATATCTTTGTATATAAATTTAAACTTTCGAACAGTATGTCGCATCCTCATTTGGCGTTGCTCATACATGAGCAGGCAAAGAAATACGGCGGACGTACGGCGTTGCGCTATCGTGCTCAGGACACAGGAACATGGGTTCCCGTCACATGGAGTCAGTTTTCGCACACCGTGGAAGTTGCCTCACGGGCATTGTTGGAATTAGGTGTATTGGTACAGGAGAATATTGGGATATTCTCCCAAAACAAGCCCGAGTATTTATATATAGATTTTGCCGCCTATGCAGTGCGTGCTGTACCTGTACCACTCTATGCCACCAGCTCTTGTGAACAAGTCGAATATATCCTCCGTGATGCCGGTATCCGTTATCTTTTCGTGGGTGAACAATATCAGTATGACGTAGCTTGCCGGGCCGTTCAGTCCGGTTCGTCGCTGAAACGCATCATCATCTTCGACCGCAAGGTCATCCGTCATTCACATGACACCTATTCTCTTTATTTCAATGAATTTCTTTGTTTGGGCACGGGCTCTTCTGTGGCTTCCGAGTTGACACGGCGCATGGCTGCTGTGAATGAAGATGATCTGGCCAATATCCTTTACACGTCGGGCACTACGGGTGAATCGAAAGGTGTCATGCTCCATCACTCCTGCTATGCGGAGGCTTTACGTATTCACGACCTGCGCCTTCCGATACCCACGGAGGAAGATGTGGTGATAAACTTTCTCCCCCTGTCTCACATCTTTGAGAAGGCATGGACTTACTTGTGTCTGTGCCGGGGAGCTACGATTTGCATTAATCTGCATCCGGTCGACATCCAGCAGGCCATCCGTGAGATACGGCCTACGGCCATGTGCGCAGTGCCCCGTTTCTGGGAAAAGGTATATGCTGGAGTGCAGGAGAGGATAGCCCAGAGCCATGTGGTGATGCGTTTGGTGTTTCGCGATGCACTGAGAGTCGGGCGTCGCTGCAATCTTGATTTCCGTCGTTTGGGCAAGAATCCTCCACTTTGGCTTCGCCTGCGTTACGATTTGTATGAACGTACGGCCTACCGTTTGCTGAAACGCACCATAGGCATCGAGAACGGACGCCTGTTTCCAACGGCAGGTGCTGCCATCCCGCCTGTTGTGGAGGAATTCGTACATTCGGTGGGCATTCCCATGCTGACAGGCTATGGGTTGACAGAGTCGACGGCCACAGTGTCATGTGACCCTTATCCTTATTATACCATCGGCTCGGTGGGGAATGTGATGCCCGGGGTGGAGGTGAAAATCGGCGAAGACAACGAAGTGCTCCTGCGCGGGAAGACCATCACACGCGGCTATTATAAGAAAGAGGAACTCACGCGCCGTTTTATCGATGCGGACGGATGGTTTCACACGGGTGATGCCGGATATTTCAAGGATGGTGAACTATTCCTGACCGACCGCATCAAAGATTTGTTTAAAACATCCAATGGCAAATACATAGCTCCCCAGGCCATTGAGAGCCGTCTGGTCGTAGACCGATACATCGACCAAATTGCCGTCATCGCCGACCAGCGAAAATACGTCACGGCTCTGATAGTCCCCGTCTATGACTTGGTGCGCGACTTTGCTTCCAAGCGCGGCATTGTTTATCACACGATGGATGAACTCCTTCGCCACCCTCTGGTGATGAAGCTCTATCGTGACCGGATTGACAAACTTCAGCAGCAGCTGGCTCACTACGAGCAGGTGAAATATTTCACCCTGCTGCCCGAGCCTTTCAGCATGGAGCGGGGCGAGCTGACCAATACGCTGAAAATCAAACGTCCGGTGCTTTATCGGAACTATGCTTCACAAATTGAGACAATGTATGAGGAGTGAGGTCTGCATCTTCAGAGTTTGTGCAGTGTCTGCGATTTTCTAAAGTCAACTCCCGGCTCTGAAAGACACCCG
>CAZOKL010000035.1:0-7047 GCA_964580305.1 uncultured Bacteroides sp. | reverse complement strand
TGTCTTCATTTTCCCGATTTTGTTCGGTTTTGCCCGCTTCGATGATTAAACCTCATGAAATATCCGTATCTTTGCGTTCACAAAACAAAAAAATTAGTACCCAAGCATGATAACCATAGAACAACTGAAAGATGTCAAAGAACGCACCGAGGCGCTGAGACGATATCTGGATATTGATGCCAAGCAGGTTCAGGTGGAGGAAGAACAGCTTCGCACACAGGCTCCCGACTTTTGGGACGATGCCAAAAAGGCGGAGGCTCAAATGAAGAAGGTGAAGGGCCTGCAAGCGTGGCTCGACGGCTACAAGGAAGTGAAGAACCTGACCGACGAATTGCAGCTGGCCTTTGATTTTCACAAAGATGAACTTGTTACAGAGGAAGAGGTGGATGAGGCCTACAGTAAGGCACTCTCGGCTGTCGAGGCTCTGGAACTGAAAAACATGCTGCGGCAGGAAGCCGACCAGATGGACTGCGTGCTGAAAATCAACTCCGGTGCCGGGGGCACGGAAAGTCAGGATTGGGCAAGCATGTTGATGCGCATGTATCTGCACTATGCCGAAACCCACGGTTACAAGACGACCATAGCCAACCTGCAGGAAGGCGATGAGGCTGGCATCAAGACGTGTACCATTGAGATTACGGGCTCCTATGCTTACGGCTACCTGAAAGGCGAAAACGGCGTGCATCGTCTGGTGCGTGTTTCCCCCTACAATGCACAAGGGAAACGCATGACTTCGTTTGCATCGGTCTTTGTCACTCCTTTGGTGGACGACACTATAGAGGTCAACATCGAACAGGCACGCATTTCGTGGGACACGTTCCGAAGCGGCGGAGCCGGCGGACAGAACGTGAACAAGGTGGAGTCCGGTGTCCGTCTGCGTTATCAATATAAAGACCCCTACACGGGTGAGGAGGAGGAAATCCTCATCGAAAACACCGAAACGCGCGACCAACCCAAGAATCGCGAGAATGCCCTTCGTTTGCTCCGCTCCATGCTCTATGACAAGGAGATGAAGCACCGCATGGCCGAGCAGGCCAAAATCGAGGCAGGGAAGAAGAAAATTGAATGGGGCTCGCAGATTCGCAGCTATGTGTTCGATGACCGCCGGGTGAAAGACCATCGCACAAATTATCAGACTTCAGATGTAAACGGGGTGATGGACGGCAAAATCGACGGGTTCATCAAGGCTTACTTAATGGAGTTCGGTGATTCGGAGGTGTAAGAAGAAATAGTAACTTTAAAAATAATAACCATGAGTCAAAAGAAACATTTAAAACAGGAGACACGCGAGCGTTATGAAAAGCAGAAGGCCGACCGTGTGGTGAAGGGTATATTCATTGGGTTGATAGTCTTGGCCGTCATTGCCATGATTGCCTACTCCGTATGGGCCTAAAGTTCATCGTCCATCAACGCTATGCCTCAAGAGATAGAAAGAAAATTCCTCGTCACGGGGGAGTACCGCAATGTAGCCTATGCTGCCAGGCACATGGAGCAGGGCTATATTTGCAGTGCGCCGGAGCGTTGTGTACGTGTACGCATCAGTGACGAGCGTGGCTTCCTGACCATCAAAGGTGCATCTGATGTTTCCGGTTTGAGCCGGTATGAGTGGGAACATGAAATATCTTTGACGGAAGCGCGTGAGCTGATGCACCTGTGCGAGCCGGGAAGGATAGAGAAAACACGTTATCTCGTGCGCTGGGGACGACACACGATTGAAGTCGATGAGTTTCACGGCGAAAACGAAGGCTTGGTGATGGCCGAAGTGGAACTGTCTGATGAGTCTGAAGTCTTTACTCCGCCCTCATTTCTTGGTCGGGAAGTGACCGGTGATGCACGTTATTACAATGCCTACCTCACCCGTCACCCTTACACGACGTGGTGAGAGGAGGCATCCTCGTCACCTTTCGTTTCTTAATCTGAACCATTTGCCGTAGGTGAGCATTCGCCATCCCCATTCCAGCGGGCCGAAGCGGAAAGCCGACAGCCACAGACGGCTGAAAACGATTTGTAGCACAAAGACAGCCAGTACGATGCCTTCTGTATATACCACACCTATGTCGGCTCCCCATCCAAGTCCGATGCCGTAAAACAAAAATACACCGATGAGCGACTGTCCGATGTAGTTGGTCAGAGCCATGCGACCGGGGGCTGCCAAGTATTTCCATAGCCATCCGTTTTTATACTTTAGATAGAGCAAACAAAGACCTGCCATGTAGGCAAAACCGAGCGGATAGACGCTGAGGAGATAGAACAGGCTGTGCGTCGTCAGTCCCAGCGGATGAGCATTCATGCAGCTCCAGGCGTAGACAAGTGACAAGGGAAGTCCCAAAAACATTCCGATGCGGCAGATTCTTTTTAGCCATGAATGGTGCCTGTAAAGGTCGGCATACATGCGTTTGCGTCCGATGTAGAAACCGATGAGAAATAATCCAAGCACCTTGAAGTAACGGTTGCCGTCCATAAACTCCTGCACACGCACCAAGGCTCCTTGTATTAAGAACTGGAACATGCCTTCATAATCATTGATATCGCGCAGCCAGTAGGCAAAATTATCATCCGTAATGCCATATTTGGCGCAGTAATAGGCTTGCAGTTCGACAACTGTACGAGCCGGATAGAAGTGCGTCAGTTCACAAATCAGGTCGATGCATACGGGCACGACCAGCAGTGCCGTGCCCCATGTGAGCAGCCCGCGGTCGGACACGCGACGAAAGCAGGGGAGCAACAGACCCAGCAATGCATAAAGCATCAGGATGTCGCCACTCCAGATGAACATCAAGTGAAAGAATCCGATGGCCACCAACACGGTCATGCGCCGATAGAAGATGCGGAAACCGTTGGCTTTCTTTTGCATGGCATGAGTGATGATGATGGAGAAGCCGATGCCGAAGAGGAGAGAGAAAATGGTGTAGAATTTGCCATCCACGAAGATGTAGGTGAGGTAGCGGATGAGCCGGTCTGCCGCGGCTGTGGGGAGAGCCGCAGCCGCTTCCGGTTGAAGGAAAGTAAAAAGGGAAAATTCAGGAAAATTGGCCATGCAGATGCCGAGCAGGGCAAAGCCGCGCAGGGCATCGAGGATGATGTAGCGTTCGGATGGACGTACAGGAGAGAGTGTATCAGTCATCATGAATTCTGTTTTCAGATCTTTTTGTTTATCAACATAACGCTTGTGAAAGTTACGGCCTGTCCAATCAGCTGTACCGAAGGATGACTTCTTCACAGCCAAATCCGGCTCTGAGAACGACTACCACCGAATGGATTGGACAAGCATATATTGCCACTTGTCATTTCGGTTATGGTTTTCATAAGATGGGTCAGCTGTTGCGTTGCTCGATGACGCAATTGGCCGGCGCTGCGATATTCTCATCGAGCGTTATCGAACCGATGGAATCGGCCACGATATGTCCGGACGTCGGATTCTTGATATTGGTGATACTGCCGCGTATGTCGGCACGAAGTGTGGAATATTCGAAAGCACGGTCACAAGCGGGGTCAAAGGTGCAGTTCTCCAGCACCAGATCGTGGGCATAGCACAGCGGTTGTTCGCCCGAGATGTGGCAGTTCACCAGGCGCAGGTTGCGCGAATGCCAGCCCAAATACTCTCCATTGAGTTCAGAGTCATAGATGGTCACGTTTTCCACTTCCCAGAAAGCATCTTTGGTCGTGATTTTGGCATGGTGTATCTCTACGTCTTTCACATATTGGAACACATACTTGCTGTCGCTCTCCAGGCCATCCACATAGATGTGGTTGCTGAACATGAACGGATAGGTTCCTCCATGCAGTTTCAGGTCGTTCACTCGAATGCGCTTGCAACGCCAGAACACTTCGTCTGCGTCATTTATTTCCACACGTTCGATGTCGATGTCGTTCATCTCGCGAAACATCTTGGGCGCGTCAATAACCGTATCCGTCATCTTCAGATGGTCGGAATACCACAAGGCCGAACGTCCTCCCACAGCGAAATAGCATTGTTGGATGGTGAAGCCATGCACGTGCCAGAACGGATAGTTGCCCTCGAAGCGACAGTTGGTAGCCACGATATTACTGCATTCTTTAATGGCAGATTCACCGGCCAGGATGGTTACGTTGTCCAGATGGAGGTCATGTGAGGCGAACAAAGGGCGCTCGCCACCAAATTCTGTATCTTTAATCAGTTGCATAGTGTATAAAGGTTAAAACGGTTTATCTATGTTGCAAAATTACTAAGTTATGCTATATATAAAGGTAGATAAATTACGAAAGATACTACCTGCATTACGGAAAAAAGGCATCCGACGTCTCATTCTGTGTCGTCCTTTGCCGTAAATTTCACAGTCACGTTTCCTCTACCTACAACAGAAGCCAGAGCATCGGCATTGTCCACCCAACCCAGACGGGTGTAACTGTATCCGGAGGAGAAGGTTTCATAAAAGAGGACAACACACGAAGAACCGTAGAGCATGAGGTCGCCCGCATGGATAGTGTTGAAGCGGGATGCCTGTGTGGGCAGATTGCTGTCCAGATAGCAGTATTTTTCGTTGCCGTTAAGCTCGTTCATGTAAAGGGTCAGGGGAAGCATGGAGGCAAAAGCGCGTGCACTCTCGTTGTCTGCCAGCGTGGCATTGAAATGGGTGTCACCCACGGTGATGAGGATGTTTTTGTTCATAGTTGTATCATTATCATTGTTTGTAGAGTCATTGTCAGGTTGTGTGGTCGTAGTTCCCGTGTCGGGCTGAATTGGCTCATTGTCTGAACAGGAGGCTAAGATGTTGACCGCAAAGCATAAGTGAGCGGTCAGGATGAGGCTGCTGAATGAGGCGATGAATCTTGTCATAAGGTAATTGGATATAAGTTGGTAATTACGTGTGTGTCAACGGTACATCCGTTTCCTATGTGCAAAAGTACGCGTCCGGAGGCAGTATCTTTGTAGATAAGTTACAGATGTTATAACCTCGTTTACAGATTCTTTTTCGGAATCCGTAAATGAGGTTATATTGTCGGTAAAAAGGGTTATATATCAAAAGTTTTGATGTGTATCTTTGCAACGTAATGATAAGGCGGACTGAGAGTCAGACAGTAAGTGTCTGAAGTGCCGCTTCTGAAAACAACCAATCGTGATGAAAGACAGCAAAGAAACGCTTGACTTGAAGACCGTGTGTGAATGCAATCGTTGCTTGGGCACGAAAACATTGCATCCGCAAGTCACCATCATCAACCTGGAGAAACCGGGGCTGGAGCAGGATAGGGTGAAGTTTGAGTTCTACGCCATCCTGCTCATCGAAGATTGCATTGACGGCTGTTGCTGCTGTGGACGGCGTTATTATGACTACGCCAACGCTACGATGGTGTTTCTTGCACCGGGGGAGATATTCCGTATGAGCGAAACGGACACGTTGCCCAACAAGGGCTGGCTCTTGGCTTTTCATCCCGACTTGCTTTTCTGCACATCGCTGAAAAACCATATCCGTAACTATACTTTTTTTGACTACCGCAAAGAGGAGGCACTCCATCTGTCACAACGTGAAACAGCCATCATTACCGGCTGTTTGAAGAACATTGAGATGGAGCTCCACCATTCCATCGATATACATTCAAATACAATCCTTTCACGCCACATCGAGCTGATGCTGGATTACTGCACACGCTACTATGAGCGTCAGTTTATTACCCGTGAGAACAGGAACAAGGCGATTCTTGCTGCATTTGAGCGTATGGCAGATGACTACATCTCTTCGGGACGGATGCAAAGAGGCAGGATGCCACTCCCCACACTCTTTGCCGAACCGTTACATCTCTCGGAAGCATATTTCACTGACCTTCTTCGCTTCGAGACTGGGAAAACGTTCAAAGAGTATGTTTGCCTCAGGCAGCTCGAGTTGGCCAAACATCTTCTTGTCTGTGGAGATGAATCTCCGGCAACCATCGCCCTTCGGCTAGGTTTCTCTAGCACGCAGTATTTTAGTTTCCTCTTTAAGAAACTGACCGGGCTGTCACCCATTGACTATCGTTTTGGAAAAAATTGAGAGGCCATCCCTCTCGCTATGAGTGGTCGACTTAAGATCAGGCCTTTAATCCGTTCACATTCGAAATGTTTGCGCCTTGTCTGTTGAAGGCGTTTCCTTATGCTTGTCTCGTTCAATGAGAAAGAATGAAGCCGGTTGATTGTCTGTTCAATGTGTATCTGTCCTCCGGAACGGCTCCCGATTGTTTTTCTGTGGCTATATCCGAATGTTTTGAAAACTCGTCTCTATAATACGAACTTCTGTAACTTTGTCTTCTATAAAACTATGCTTAACAGATTTATCGAATAAAATCAAAACAGCTTCTTATACTATAGCAAAAAGAGTCTTTGCAACTCTCTGTTGACGAAGGTATTATAAAATCATAATAAAAAAGTAGGCGTAAACGATTGTTTGTTTAAAATAAATTTCTACCTTTGCATCCGCAATTCGGGGTGTAGCTCAGCCCGGTTAGAGTACACGTCTGGGGGGCGTGTTGTCGCTGGTTCGAATCCAGTCACCCCGACATTAAAAATCAGCCATTTACAGATGAGTAAGTGGCTGATTTATTTTTAGTGGAATATATTTGGAATACAAATCGCTGAATGCTTACGGCTCAGTAGAAATTTAGTGGGGCAGCGGGAAATCCATGTGATGGATTACATAAAAGTTATAAACCATAGAGGAAAATCTCAGACGGGACACGCATCCTCGTTCCGGATGCACCACCCTTCAAGACGATTATTATATACGCAGGAAGAAACATTGGCAGTTCTGCAAGCAGGAATTAACCAATATTAGTACATTTAAAAACAGACACCGGTTAAGAGAAACTTTTATGTAGGCATGTTCAGGGATGCCGTGAATGTATTTCCGTTGCTGTTGCCTACAACATCAAAAGGGCATGAGGACTCTTTGGAACTTTATTGAAAAAATAAGCGAGATACTATCGCTTGACAATATCTCGCTTATTAATTTGGCTACATTACCGAAAGCAAAATATTATCCGTACTTGTTCGAACATTGTCATTGTATGCGGTAACAAATAGTGCAAAACAGGAATAGA
>CAZOKL010000034.1:19162-21949 GCA_964580305.1 uncultured Bacteroides sp. | reverse complement strand
AAATAGTTCACTCAACAATGAAACAAACACTGACATTCCTTTTTTGTTGTCTATTGTCCATTACGACACTCCATGCACAAACGATGAAAGAACTGTTCGTTTCCATGCCTGACACACTCTCACTCATACTGACGCCGGTTAATCGGGCCGACTGTATTGACTTCCTGGCCAGTGACATGCGTGCACGAGTCACAAACCGGTTCAACAAGACATCGGAAGTCACGGCTTTGACAGACGATTATCTATGTGCACAAGTGACAGAGAGCTCCGTATGGGAAATGCGTTCTTTACCATTGGAAGATGCAACGTCCGTTATCTGTTTTATAAAGACAGTAAAGGCATCGGCGGAAGACAGCCACATCATGTTCTTCACACAAGACTGGCAACCGCTGCCTCTGCGCGATTTCCTCCCTACACTCCCGGCAGCTGACGATTTCTTCCGCACAGACTTGGAGCTGACACAGGCACAGACCGACAGCCTGAACGAGTTGCGCAAACAGACCTATATCACTTTTATAAAAGCAAGCCTCTCTCCCACAGACAACACACTGTCATTCACCTACACCACTCCTGAATATATGAATCACGAAGACAGAGAAAAGATAAAAGCCTATCTCCGGGAAACACCTATAACATACATTTGGGAAAACAAGCACTTCATTCGAAAGGATTAAGCCTGCAAAATCCCATCTGAAAACAAAAAAGCCAACTAAGTCTTGCGAGTCAGTTGGCTTTTTTAGTATTATTTTTTCACTCCAATCGTTTATTCACGACCAAAGCGGAGAGCCTGTTCCTTGATGAGCTCCACATCATCAAAATAATCAATCTTCATTGCTTTACGAACCTCAGAAAGGGTCTGTGCTGCCACCTCACGCGCCTGCATACAGCCTTTCTTCAATATGTCATACACCTCCGGGATGTCTTGCTCCGCCTCTTTCCGACGGGCACGTATCGGAGCCAAGAGTTCTTCCAAAATGGCATTCAGGAACTTCTTCACCTTCACATCGCCCAGTCCTCCACGCCGGTAGTGCGCTTTCAGTTCATCCAGATTCGGATACTCGGGAAGATAACGCTCGAAATGTTCCGGACAGCAAAAAGCATCCAGATAAGTGAACACGGTGTTTCCTTCAATCTTACCCGGATCGCTAATCTTGATATGCGTCGGGTCGGTATACATACTGCGCACCTTTGCCTGGACGTCCTTTTCCGAATCGGACAGATAAATGCAGTTGCCCAGCGATTTGCTCATCTTGGCTTTACCATCAGTACCGGGCAGACGCATGCACACTTGATTCTCAGGCAGCAAAATCTTCGGTTCCACCAGTGTCTCCCCATAAATGCCATTGAAACGCTTTACAATCTCACGCGTCTGCTCCAACATCGGCTCCTGATCTTCACCGGCCGGAACGGTCGTCGCTTTAAAGGCGGCAATGTCGGCAGCCTGACTTATCGGATAACAAAAGAAGCCTACGGGAATGCTCGTTTCAAAATTACGCATCTGTATTTCGGTCTTCACGGTCGGATTGCGTTGCAGGCGTGAGACGGTCACGAGGTTCATAAAGTAGGTAGTAAGTTCGGTCAATTCGGGAATCTGTGACTGTATGAACAAGGTCACTTTCTCCGGATTCAACCCGCAAGCCAGATAGTCCAAAGCCACTTCGATGATGTTCTGGCGCACCTTTTCCGGATTGTCGGCATTGTCGGTCAATGCTTGTGCATCGGCAATGAAGACAAACATCTTGTCATAGTCACCACTGTTCTGAAGTTCCACACGCCGCTTCAGCGAGCCAACGTAGTGCCCCAAATGCAACCGTCCTGTCGGGCGGTCGCCTGTCAATATGATTCTTCCCATAATATTGAATTTCTATTTATTCCTCTTACTAAAAGTTTCGGGCAAAGATACAAAAAAGGGACCTTGCCGCGAAGCAAGACCCCTTCTTTATAGGTTACAATATTAAACAATTATTATTTAACAACGTCAACGATGACACGACGGTTGTATGAAGCCGGATTCAAGGTGTCAACACCACCCAAACCTTCCACAACGAGGTTGTCACGGCTTACACCCAACTTAACCAATTCGTCAGCCACGCGGTTGGCACGAGCCTCACTCAGAGTCTGGTTGAACGATGCGCTACCTGTTGCGCTGTCAGCATAACCTGTCACTTTCAGTTTGAGGTTGTTGTCAGCTTTCACTGCATCGGCCAGAACCTGCAGGTTGACAATTTCTTTCCGTGAAGCAATCTTGGAAGAACCGATGTTGAAGAAGATTGAACGCGGTGCGCTCACATATTCTTTCTGATATTCAGTGCGAACCACTTCTTTCGGTTTCTTACTCAGCTCATCTTTCAAACGAGCATTTTCATTCTGCTGAGCAGCCAAAGCCGCATTCAATGCATCAAGCTGGCTTTGGTTCAGAGCCATCAAAGCATCAACGTCAGTTGCCTTACGGAAACCGGTGGTCTTGCCCAAGTTGACAGTCACACCTACAGATGCGCTCAGCACCTTGTCGGCAGCTCTCCAAGCCTTGTCTTTAGCTTTGTAAACATTTCCATCGAGAGATTTCGGAGCAACAAGCCCACCCACTTCGAAGTTTATGCTCAAACGCTTGTTCACGCGGAAAGTGTTCAAGATACCCAAATTGGCACCCCATGTGTAATTGTTTTCTGAACAATTACGAATAGCACCGGAACCAATGTAGGGAATAAAGTTCCACACGCGGTTTTCATTGTAACCGAAAATCATATTGCTCAAATTGAACAATACATCTCCATGAAGATTCCAATA
>CAZOKL010000034.1:10696-19062 GCA_964580305.1 uncultured Bacteroides sp. | reverse complement strand
TTGGCTGGAATAGAACATATTATAGTTCAAGCCAGCGCTAACAAACCAATTGCTCCAGAAAGAATTAGTTTCAACACTATTCTCTTTCACAGGAACATCCGTCACTTTTACGGTCTCCTGTGCCATAGCGACAGAAGACATACCGGCTACTGCCAGTACAAGCATCAATTTTCTCATAAAACTTAATATTTATAAATCTCAAAACCTGTTTTTTTCAGGAAACAGTTCATGCCTTCTCATCCAAAGAAAACATTTCTCTGCAAATGTACGTATTTAATATAAAAATCGCGTCTCTTTTTTCCATTATTTTAATAGTTTCCTTCAAAATATCATCTAACAAGCTCATTTCCCGTATTTTCTTCACTTGATTTTTTTTTCAGCAATTGTCATTTTCCACTAAAAACCGGATGAATCTTAAGAAGCCCCAGCTTTCAACAGAACCCGAAGAAATAAGCCTGCCTAACAGCATTGTCCACTTGGAACACTCTTCAACTGATGTCTCAAAGCTCATGCCTCGTGCACCATACTGCTCCTAGCATACTGCAAATTCAGTGCCAACCAAGCCTTCATATTCCATTTTCTGTCCACCTCGAAACGGTTCGGTGGCACTTTTGCCACCCACCTATGCAAAGCAGCCGGCCACGGTCTCCTTTCCGTGGCCGGCTACCCTCTACTCCGCCCTTGCCCGCCCTCCTTTCCGCTCATGCGGGGAAAGGAAGGCGCTCTGACGAACCTTTGACTATATGGCAACACACCTCCCGACAAGGTTTTCCAAAGATTCAGCAATCAGCATTAACACACTGAAATGCAGTCGATTCATCATTCGGTTCACGGTCAGAACAAGCGCTCAATCTCATCGCCCGTAATCACAGCCAGGACAGTCTTGCCATCGGGGGTATAATTGGGTGTCGGGCACGAAAACAAATCATCGACAAGGCCATTCATCTCTTCCATGCTCAAAACCTGCCCCGGAACAATGGCTGATGCTTTGGCCATCACAAGCGCCAGTGCACGATGAATCTCCTCCTTCACTCCTCCTTCCTTTTCCTTCGCCGAATTGACTAATTCATGCAAGAGGGTGGCAGGATTAACGCCATCAATGTCAGAAGGCACGCCATTGATGGCATAGCTGCCTCCTCCCAGATTGGACAAGTCGAAGCCTATTGATGTCAAATCGTCAGTGATGCTTTCCAAGATGACAGCCTCGGAGGGAGGAAACTGCACGATTTCGGAGAAGAGGACACCTTGTGAGTAACCCTGATGTTTCTCGATTTGAGAAAGATAGCGATCATAAAGCACACGGACGTGAGCGCGTGTCTGCTCGATAATCATCAATCCGGACTTCACCGAAGTCAGAATATAACGCCCCTTGAACTGGAAATACTGCGCTGACCGCTCCATGTTTGCAAGTTTTCCACTTCCTCCGGCATGGGAAATGTCTGTTGACGGCCTGCTCCCTGCATCGGCAGCAGACGACGATGCACCGGACACGGCACCTTCATAGAGACTCTCCCAACCCGAGGGCACTGAAGGCACATCGAAGTTGGGCATATAGGCCGAAGTCCCCCTTTTCGAGCCACCCGACGGGTTTTCATCCATCGGAGGAATGTAAGGCTCGTCCTCGCTCGACGTAAAGGGATTATAATTAGGATTGTAACTGACTTGAGGCGGTTCCATGTAAGACGAAGCTTCGAAGACCGGTATGTCCGGGCGTCCTTCCGTGTCGAAGTCAATCGTCGGGATGGCATTGAACTTGCCCAACGACTCCTTCACGGCCGCTGCAAGAATCTGCCAGATGCCATGCTCGTTTTCAAACTTGATTTCCGTCTTCGTCGGATGAATGTTCACATCGATGCTTGAGGGAGCAATCTCGAAATAGATGAAATAAGACACCTGCTCGCCGGGAGGCACGAGTTGTTCGTAGGCATCCATCACGGCCTTGTGGAAATAAGGATGACGCATGAAGCGACCGTTGACGAAAAAGTATTGATGTGCTCCTTTCTTGCGCGACGACTCCGGTTTTCCGACAAAACCTGAAATCTTCACTATGGAAGTCTCCACGTCCAGATTCAGGAGTTGCTGGTTCAGTTTCTTGCCAAACACATCGACAATCCGCTGGCGCAGAGGAGAAGCCGGAAGATTGAACAATTCAGAACCGTTGTGATGCAGCGTGAAAGCAATGTCGGGATGCACCAGGACAATGCGCTCGAACTCGTTCAAGATGTTACTCAGTTCCGTCTGGTTTGACTTCAGGAACTTCCGTCGTGCAGGAACGTTGAAAAAGAGGTTGTTCACCGTGAAGTTGCACCCCCGGGCACACGACACCGGTTCCTGCCCTTGCAGTTTCGAGCCGGCGATGGATATGAATGTGCCTAATTCTTCGTTTTCCATGCGGGTTTTCAGCTCCACTTGTGCCACTGCGGCAATGGAAGCCAAGGCTTCTCCACGGAATCCCATCGTGTGCAGGGAAAACAAGTCGGCAGCTTCCCGAATCTTCGATGTTGCGTGCCGTTCAAAAGACAGGCGTGCATCGGTCTCAGACATGCCTTTCCCGTCATCAATCACTTGGATGCTCGTCTTCCCGGCATCCGTAATCAGGACATGCACATGTTTCGCTTCCGCATCAATGGAATTTTCCACCAGCTCCTTCACCACAGAAGCCGGACGCTGGATGACCTCTCCGGCAGCAATCTGATTGGCCACCGAATCAGGTAAAACACGAATGATATCACTCATACAATGCAGTTTAAAGAATAGTCCACTTCCATTTCAATATATAATATAATAGGTATAGAAGAACAGCCAGAAGAATCAGTCGCGGCCACACGGAATGCCGATGACCGGACGCAAGACGTTTGTTCCATCGCCCACGAAATTTGCCAGAGACCTCATCTGCAGAAGCGGAAGCCTTGCTCCGAGACGACGGCCGGAAGATGTACGTATGCCGGAATCCGCGAGGCTTGCGTGTCTGAAACAGTCCCATAACTTATTCTGTTTCTCCAATCAATCCTTTCAGTGTGGGCAGTGGCGGTTCACGCTGTATGGACTTCTTTAGTTCCTGTCCCGCCTTCTTGCCCCTCCAATGGAAAATGTCGTCCTTGTTCAGGGGGCGAATGTAATCAAACCATGCGAAGGAGGGCAAATAAAGTTTATCGGCAGGAATCTGTAGCATCGGATACATCACACCGTCAGTCTTTGTTGTCAACTTGATTTTCTCCACCTTGCGATCCTGCAAATAAACATTCATCAGGCTGGATTCCGCCGTCACATAGCCTATCAGCGTACTATCTTTGCCGTCTTGCGGGAAATATCCCAGCCGCACATTGCCTATGACATCGACCTGCCTTATATCGCCACCAATAAAAAAAGCCTTAATCTCCCTGCCGCTCACCTGGTTGTAATGCACCGTGTCAAGCTGCTCAATTGACATTGCCTGATTGATGATATGTGCCCAATCGATGGTGCTATCATTCATGTAAGCACGAATCTCTTCACCAAAGAGTTGCTGTGTGCCATTCCACACGATGGGGTCATGATACATTGTCATGCAAGTGTCTTGCGAGTTGAACACCAAGGAGTCGCATACACCTTGAAGGTCACTTTTGTAAATGCGTACTTTATGATAGACAAAAGTCTTTCGATAGACCGAATCGGTATTTATATTATAGGTAACCAGCCGGAGGGTATCGCCGTGCATGTAAAGGCTGTCATTGTTTTGCGAATAGTTGATGGCCACCGCGCTGTCAGTCACCAAAGCCTGCCCTTTCAGCTCGTCATAGTAGCCATATTCACCTGTCAGAATGTTTTTGTTCTCCGTGTCGTTCATCACCACATTGCGAAACGCCTCACCAAAACCTGTCGTCCGGTCGTAGTGGATGCTGTCGCCCACCAACTTACGTTGTCCGTTGGTCAACACCGAACGCTGCAACAGAATAGCCTCTCCGCTCACGGTGTTATAGAAGCCCAGTTCCGAATAGATGTGGTTCTGATCATTCACTATCTCCGAGGGGCCTACAATATTGGCAATCTTGGTTAATGAATTATAGCGCAGCGTGTCTGAAGTCAATATAAACTTGGGATTCACTAACTTAACATCATAGTTAAACACAGCATTCTTGGTTGCCGGACTGTATTCTCCCCAATCAGATGTCAAAATGTTCTCTTCGTCGGTCAGTGTCCCGCCTTCAAAGAAATAGCCCAAATCGAACACCCGGTCATAGTTCAAGCTATCAGTTGTCAGGACAGTGCCTTTATTCTGCATCTTCACATTCTCACGCAGCATCGCAATCTGTGAATTACCATCATAGTAGAGCCAGTCACCATATATAAATAAGGTGTCACCCTGCTGCATCTTGATGTTACCGAAAGCCTCAAACGAATTCCGCGCTTCATAGAAATAGGCAGAATCACAATCCATGTAAGCACTATCATGGCGGAACTTCACATTGCCGACCAGGATTTGGGCATCCGGATTCTGTTCTTTATTGAAGCGGAGGATGTCGGAGTGAAGCAGATACACCTTAGTTTTCTGAGGTTCTCCCTCTGAACTCTCTTTAGCGGGGCGCACCTGTGCCACACAAATACCAAACAGGCACAGAATACCAAACAACAATATTCTGTGCCCGCTTAAGAAATTCATTCGCTTTTTGCTGCCAAACATATCTTATCTTTACTTGCTTTCAGTCTCAAACGGCATCTGACATTAATGTATCCAGCCGGGAAACTCGAAATCGCAATTCTTCCACTTTTCATTAATGCGCACGTAAGTCGTCCTTTGCTTCTCTGCTATCCACTTTTGGATTTTCTCATTCTGCAACTTCTCCAGCACGATAGCTTTCAAGCGTTGATAATCATCAGTGATGGTCGCCTTATGTCCGGGAATACGGTTTTTCAGTTTCACGATGACACATTTTTCTTTGCCGTTTTGTGTGTCAATCATCGTAAACGCATTGGAAATCTCTCCAATGTTCATCTTGTCCACCACCACGGCTATCTCCTGTGGAAGCTGTCCCATTTCAAAGCGAGAAGTTCCGGTCTCTGGATTTGGCATCAAGCCATTGTTGTTCTTCGAGTTCTTGTCGTCAGACAGATAGAGCGCAGCACTCTCAAAGGTGAATTTCTCCGTGCGGATGTCATTGGCAATGGAATCCAGATGAGCGACGGCAGCGTTCAAATCTTCCTCTGAAACTTGTGGCTTCAGCAGGATGTGACGCACCTTGATGCGGTCGCCACGCTTTTCAATCAACTGAATAATGTGAAATCCATACTCAGTCTCAACCACCTTTGACACTTTCTTCGGGTCAGTCAGGTTGAAAGCCACTGCGGCAAACTCAGGCACCAACTGGCCACGCCCCACGAAATCCATTTCACCACCTTGACGTGCTGTTCCGGGATCTTCCGAATAGAGACGTGCCAATGTGGAAAACTGAGTCTCACCCGACGTGACACGCTCTGTGAACTCACGCAGACGCGTTTTCACACGCTCGATTTCCGTTTGCGGGATATTTGGTTGCTGGGTAATGATTTGCACTTCCACCTGGGTGGGAATATACGGAACGCTGTCAGCAGGCAACTGACTGAAGTAGCGACGCACTTGAGCCGGTGTCACCTTGATGTCACCCACAATCTCTTGCTTCATCTTGTCGGCAATCATTTCGTCGCGCACCTCCTCACGCCACTTTTCACGAATCTGTGTGGAAGTCATGTTCATGTATTCCTCAAACTTCTCCTTCGAGCCCACTTGCTGAACATAATAACTGATTCGTCTGTCCACCATCGACAACACGTCCGTGTCGGAGACTTCAATACTGTCGATTTCAGCCTGATGAAGAAAGAGTTTCTGCACGGCTATCTGCTCCGGAATGACACAGTAAGGATCCTTATTGAACTTATAGCCTTGATATTGGGCTTGTAGACGAGCCTGTTCTATGTCTGATTTCAGGATGGCCTCATCACCAACGACCCACACCACTTCGTCAATAATATTATCTTGTGCATAAGTAAGGGTGGTCATCATCCACACTCCCAACAGCAACAAGATTCTGCTGTCTAACAATTTTCTCATTGGTCTTTATAATAATATTTAATACGTTTTTTTTCGGTCGCAGTCTGATACAAATCGGCCCGCACTTGCCGCATGAATTCGGTCTGCTTCAAATTGCCCAAAGTTTTCTTCACCTCGTCACGTGCCGCATCGAAAGGCTTTTCTTGCCCGCGTTTCAAGATGTCGTCAACATGAAGGAAGTAATAATATGCACTGTCTTTCAATTCAATGTGACGATTCCGGCTCAAATAGTATTCCGCATTCTTAAACTTGTATGGCAATCTGGCCAGCAGCACGGATGCAGGCATCCAGCGGTCGTAGAAATAAATGTAGTCTACGGCATTGCTCAGGCTGTACTTTTCCAGACGGTCGACAGACTCTTCATCTTTCGACTTATACCATCGGCGTATGCGGTTGATACCCGGCGAGGTCTGAGGCACCTTGATATAAAGCCCTTTGACAAGCGTCTCATCGACACGAAAGAGTGGTTTGTTGTTCTCATAGAACTGCTTCATTTCCTCGTCTGACAACTCGTTCGTCAACACCTGGTCAACAAGGTGCTGTTGATAGTCATGCATGATCAGTGACTTCCGATAGCTCTGAACGAGGGCCTCGATGCGTTCCTTGTCAGAGATATTGTTCTCTGCTTTCTCATACAAAAGCACATCTTCCACCCACTTACGGATATAGTTCTCCATAAACAAAGCACTGTCGGCTTTCGACAGTCCCATGGGCATGCTTGCCTTCACGTCTTCCTTGTACAACACCGCACCGTCCACCTCCACCAAGGGTGTTCTGCCACGATGATCGGTCTCACCGCCACAAGCGGCCAGCAACGTCAACAAACCCCAAAGGTAGGCTCTATGCAATTTCATATACATTGAAGGGCATAAAAACAGTGAACGAAGATACAGCTTTAATCTATATAGCATCGTGATTGTTAACTGTTTTTAAAGCCTCTTCGTTTATTTCAACACCAAATTTCTTTGCCCATTTTTTTCGTGCTTCCTCCAAGAGTGCAGCCCGATAGTCCTGCACGAGCTGCATATAGACATCTTTGTAAGAATCCGGCTTGCGTTTCAGCACTTTACCCAGCACGCGCACGTGAGGATAGTCCACTGACGGCACGAAATCTCCCTGGCCGAAATAATATTTGTCTATGCAGCCATTTGACCCGATTTGAAACAGGCCGCATTCCACTTTCAGCCATTCTGAGCCGCCGATGTTGTCAATACGGGCAACAACCTCCGGCCACTCTTCCTGGGGAAAGCCTTTCAGATATTTCACCAGTCGCTCCAACTTCTCCTCATCATCGGCCTGCAAGGCAATGCCCTTGAAATGAGGCAATCTCCAGCGATAGAGCTTTTTATGTTTCTTATAAAACTTCTTCAGCTTCTGCTCGTCGTCTGTTTGGAACAACTTGTCTTCCATCATGCCGGCCAGCAAACCGTCATGATATTCCTGAATGACAAAAGAAGGGGTCTCTACTTCTTCCGGCAGTGTTGTTTGTTGTAAACTTTCAACACCACACTCCATACGCTGGATGAGGTGAAGTCCAATGGGTGACCAAAAGGGACCGGCCATTTCCCCAGGTCTCAATCTCTGCACGAACGACAGCAAATCACCGGGCATACGGTCGGGCGTGACACAGACAACTTCGGCATGCCAGCCTTCGGGCAGCCTGTCGCCATGTGCCAGAATCCAATCGGCCAATCTGCCGCCGGCTGTCGCACGAGCCAGCGAATCCAGCCTCACACGCTCCGCATTCATCCCGGCAGAAGACACACACTGAGGCACACGTATGCACACATGAGCCAGCCACTCACCTTTCGTACAGTCATTTACGTCGTCTGCCAACAGCTTATTCTGACCGGCAGATGCTTGCTGGCAGGCTTTTGAAACCTGCCGGCAAGCATCATAGCGCTGATGAAAAGCAACCGTGGTGTCAAGCCCCTCAGCCTGCGCCTCACACACCAGCAACTTCAGGTTGACAAAACGTGTCAGGAAATCATGCAAAGACTCCTCGGCTCCGTTTTTATGATATGCCTGAAGAAACTCGGCACACGTGACGGACTTAGTACCTACCCGCATCAGCACCACATCGTTTTGCGCCCGGACTATCCCCAAACACAAAACCAGAACTATCCATGACAATATTCTTTTAACCATAGTTTTTCCCGATTTTCATAGTTTATCACACAAGTCGGGCTGTCTTGTCTGCCCCGTACCGTATATTGATAAAGCTCCGTGAGACTCCCCTAAAGGGTAGGCATACCTGCCTTCCTTTCCGCTCTCGGCCGCCCTCCTTTCCGTCCTTGACCGC
>CAZOKL010000034.1:0-10596 GCA_964580305.1 uncultured Bacteroides sp. | reverse complement strand
TGTCGCCGGGCAGCCTTCTCTTGTTTCTCATTTATTGCTCAGTAAAACGCTTACCGATTTTCTCATTGAGGACGACTGTAGTTAGGAGCCTCGCTCGTGATGGTTACATCGTGTGGATGGCTTTCCATCACGCCCGCATTGGTAATGCGAGTGAACTTGGCATTGTGCAGTTGTTCGATATTGGCAGCACCGCAGTAGCCCATGCCTGAACGCAGGCCACCAATCAGTTGATAAATAACCTCATAGAGTGCACCTTTGTAAGGCACACGTCCGGCAATGCCTTCAGGCACGAGTTTCTTCACATCATTCTCCCCGCTCTGGAAGTAACGGTCTTTCGAACCATTTTCCATAGCTTCCAAGGAACCCATGCCCCGATAAGCCTTGAACTTACGTCCGTTAAAGATGATTGTATCGCCCGGAGATTCTTCCGTTCCGGCCACCAACGAACCAATCATCACGGAATATCCACCGGCAGCAAGTGCCTTCACCACGTCGCCCGAATAGCGCAGACCACCATCAGCAATCAAAGGTATGCCGGTTCCCTCTAATTCCTTGGCCACATCATACACCGCCGACAGTTGGGGAACGCCGACACCTGCCACAATGCGGGTCGTACAGATGGAACCCGGACCGATGCCGACTTTGACCGCATCTGCACCGGCTTCAACGAGCGTACGGGCAGCAGCCGCAGTCGCAATGTTTCCCACCACAATATCAATGTCCGGGAATTCACGTTTGGCTTCCTTCAGCTTCTCAATTACATATTTAGAGTGTCCATGAGCCGTGTCGATGACGATGGCATCCGCACCGGCATTGACCAATGCACGCATACGATCCAGCGTGTCGTTGGTCACGCCCACACCGGCAGCCACACGCAAGCGCCCCTTGGAGTCTTTGCAGGCCATTGGTTTGTCCTTGGCCTTGGTAATGTCTTTATAAGTTATCAATCCCACCAGTTTGTTATCCTTGTCAACCACCGGCAGTTTTTCTATCTTGTTTTGCTGCAAGATTTGTGTGGCAGCCTCCATGTCGGTCTGTTGAGTCGTCGTCACCAGATTCTCCTTGGTCATCACGTTCTCGATGCTTTTGTTCATGTTCTTCTCAAAACGCAAGTCACGATTGGTCACGATGCCCACCAAGTGGCGCTCATCATCCACCACGGGGATGCCTCCGATGTGATATTCACTCATAAGGTTCAATGCATCACGCACAGTTGAACCACGCTTGATGGTCACAGGGTCATAAATCATGCCATTCTCGGCACGTTTCACGATGGCTACCTGACGAGCCTGCTCTTCGATGGACATATTTTTATGAATCACACCGATGCCGCCTTCACGTGCGATTGCAATGGCCATCTTCGCTTCAGTCACCGTGTCCATGGCAGCTGTCACAAAGGGAATATTCAGAGTGATGTTTCGTGAAAATTTTGTCGAGAGTTCGACAGTTCGAGGTAATACTTCAGAATAGGCCGGAATTAAAAGAACGTCATCATACGTCAATCCGTCCATCACAATTTTATCTGCAACAAATGACATAGGCTTATAAGCTTTAAGAATTTATTGCGTGCAAATTTAGAGATTTTATTCTTTTCGGCTTTACTCCGGACTGCATTTTTATATTTTTTTGAGGTACAATCCAGACGGACAAATTTCTCTTCCGCAAACCAACGGATGCCATGAATACACCAATCAGACCTTGATTATTGTGAAAAAGAACACGCCACCGGAGCAATCGTCTGTACGCCCCAAATAAACCATCCTGCCAGCGGACAACTAAAAAAGGGATGTGTCAGTTTCTATCTTGACACATCCCCGTTTCTATTCTGCAATCTGTATAGTCAATATCATCGCATCAGTTGGCCATCTCGGAAATAAACTTGATGCGTACCAAACGTATTTCGTCCTCCGTATAATCCTCGCCCAGTTCTTTCATGGCCTCCTCGATGCTGTCGGTCGTCGACTCCTTGAAATAATCGTAAATGTCCTCCACATGGTCTTCGTCCATCACTTCCTCCAGCACATAATCGATGTTCAGCTTCGTACCGGAATAAACAATGGCTTCCATCTCGTCAAACAGTTCATTAATTTCGATACCCTTGGAGAATGCAATGTCATCCAATGCCACCTTGCGGTCAATACTTTGAATGATGGACACTTTCAGTTTCGACTTATTGGCCACTGTACGTACCCGCAAGTCTTCAGGACGCTCAATCTCATTTTCCTCACAATGACGCCTGATAAGTTCACAGAACTCAACGCCATAACGCTTTGCCTTTCCAGCACCCACACCAGGGATGTTCTGCAGTTCCTCCAATGTCACAGGATAAATGGTAGCCATGGCCTCTAGTGAGGGATCCTGAAAAATTACATAGGGCGGCACTTCCAGTTTCTTCGAGAGTTTCTTACGCAAATCTTTCAACATGGAATACAGCGTCGGATCCACCGCGCAGGAGACGCCTCCGCGCAACGGAGTCTCTTCCTCCTCCTCTTCAAAGTCATTGTCTTCGGTAATCTTAAACGATTTCGGATGTTTCAGGAACTTCTTGCCTTCGGGCGTCACCTTCAGCAAGCCGTAATTCTCCACATCCTTGCTCAAATATCCAGCAATCAATGCTTGACGAATCACAGCATTCCACAGTTTACCTTCTTCACCTGTACCGGAACCAAACACTTCGAGTTCTTCATGTTTGTGATCCAACACTTCGGTTGTTTCTTTTCCCTGAATGACGTCAATCACATATTCAGTCTTGAACTTTTCTTTAACAGCCAAAACTGCATCTATGACGGTACACAATAAATCTTGAGCTTCCACTTGTTTTTTAGGATTTAAACAATTGTCACAATTTCCACAATTATTCTCCGTGTAAGTCTCGCCAAAATAATGCAAGAGCAATTTCCGACGGCACACGGATGATTCGGCATACGCAGCTGTTTCATGCAGAAGCTGACGGCCTATATCCTGTTCTGCCACAGGCTTCCCTTCCATAAACTTTTCTAGCTTTTGAAGGTCTTTATTTGAATAAAAAGCGATGCAGTTACCTTCTCCTCCATCACGGCCGGCACGCCCCGTTTCCTGATAATATCCCTCCAAGCTCTTGGGCATATCATAGTGAATCACATAGCGCACATCCGGTTTATCTATACCCATGCCAAAAGCAATGGTGGCCACAATCACGTCAATTCTCTCCATCAGGAAATCATCCTGTGTCGCTGAACGAGCAGCGGAATCCATACCTGCATGATACGGACGCGCATTGATGTCATTGACTTGCAATATTTCAGCAAGTTCTTCCACTTTCTTGCGACTTAAACAATAGACAATTCCTGACTTTCCCGGATTATTTTTGATGTATTTGATTATGTCTTTATCAACATTCTTCGTCTTCGGACGCACCTCGTAGTAAAGGTTCGGACGATTGAACGAAGACTTGAATTCTTTGGCATCGAGTATACCCAAACTTTTCTTGATATCACTTCGGACTTTGTCTGTTGCCGTCGCTGTAAGAGCTATAATGGGAGCATTGCCGATTTCATTGATAATCGGACGTATATTCCGATACTCCGGACGGAAATCATGCCCCCATTCGGAGATGCAGTGAGCTTCATCCACCGCATAAAACGAAATCTTTACCGTCCGCAGGAACTCTATATTCTCCTCTTTTGTCAACGACTCCGGAGCGACATATAGCAATTTGGTTTTTCCAGAGAGTATATCGCTCTTCACTTGGTCAATGGCTGTCTTTGTCAACGATGAATTTATAAAGTGCGCCACACCGTCTTCTTCACAAACATTTCGTATGGCGTCAACTTGATTCTTCATTAACGCAATCAAAGGAGAAATCACAATAGCAGTTCCCTCCATCAACAAAGACGGAAGTTGGTAACATAAAGATTTACCACCTCCGGTGGGCATCAAGACAAAAGTACTATTACCTGCCATCAAATTACGGATAATAGCCTCTTGTTCTCCTTTAAACGTGTCGAAACCAAAGAATCTCTTAAGTTGAGTTGTCAAATCTGTTTTTTCCGCCATATCGTTTCTTTTTTCTCGTTGTTAATTAGGACAATCCCAAATGAATGACTAACAAAATTATAAACAACTTCTCATAAAACACAAATAATTCCGATACTATTTCTGCCCCAGCTCTAAATTTGCCTCGTTTTTTAATCGTCTAAACGTTTTGCAAGCGTGACAAATTGGCTTTGCTTAATTGTTTTTTTGCATAATCCAATGTCACTCTGAATTCTTGCACATTCTCTGACGGCACATCAAACATGGTGTCAATCATGATTGTTTCCACAATTGAACGCAAGCCACGTGCTCCCAACTTATACTCGATCGCCTTATCTACGATAAATTCAAAGACTTCGGGATCAAAAGTCAATCTCACGCCGTCCATCTCGAACAGCTTGACATACTGTTTAATGATGGAGTTTTTCGGCTCAGTCAAAATGTTTCGCAATGCTGTCCGGTCCAAAGGATTCAAGTAGGTCAGCACCGGCAGACGTCCGATAATTTCCGGAATGAGACCGAAGGCTTTCAAATCTTGAGGAGCTATGTATTGAATCATGTTTTCCTTGTCGATATGCAACGTGTTCTGCACAGCGCCATATCCCACCACATGCGTATTCAGACGCTGGGCAATCTTCTTCTCAATTCCATCAAACGCACCACCACAGATGAACAAAATGTTCTTCGTGTTCACAGGAATCATCTTCTGGTCCGGATGCTTACGACCACCTTGGGGCGGAACATTCACAATCGACCCTTCAAGCAGTTTGAGCAAACCTTGCTGCACCCCTTCGCCACTCACATCACGCGTGATGGAGGGATTGTCTCCCTTACGAGCTATCTTGTCTATCTCATCAATGAAAACAATACCCCGCTCAGCTTCGGGCACATTGTAATCGGCAACTTGTAACAGACGAGTCAGAATGCTTTCGATGTCTTCGCCCACATATCCGGCCTCAGTGAGCACCGTTGCATCAACGATGGTAAAAGGCACGTGGAGCAACTTGGCGATGGTTCGTGCCAGCAACGTCTTTCCTGTTCCTGTACTTCCCACCATAATGATGTTTGACTTCTCAATCTCCACATCATCACCTCCATTTTTTTGGAGAAGACGCTTATAATGATTATAGACTGAAACTGACAGATAACGCTTTGCATCATCCTGACCAATGACATATTGATCCAGAAATTCCTTTATTTCTTTTGGCTTCGGAAGTTCGTTCATGTCCAACTTGGACAGACGTCCTTTCATGACCTCCCCCATCGCTTCTCGGGCAATCTCATGTGCCTGCTCTGCACAGTCGTTACAGATGCAGCCATCCACACCGGTTATGAGAAAGCCCACTTCACTTTCGGGACGACCGCAAAAGCTACAGCGTCTTCTTGATCTATTCTTTGAATCCAATGTCTTTCTAATTTTAAGTTTTGATAGTTTCTTTTGAGTTTACGAAACTGCCATGAACACAAGTCAACAACTCACATTCATTATTTCTTTCTGGACAGCACTTCGTCAATCATGCCATAGTCTTTGGCCTCTTGCGCCGTCATCCAATAATCACGATCCGAATCAGCCCACACTTTCTCAAAGTCCGTGTGCGAATGGTCTGCGATGATTGTATAAAGTTCTTTCTTCAACTTCTGAATCTCGCGGGCTGTAATTTCGATGTCTGAGGCCTGACCTTGAGCACCTCCCATCGGTTGATGAATCATCACACGAGAGTGAGTCAGAGCCGAACGTTTGCCTTCTTTACCGGCTACTAACAAAACAGCAGCCATGGACGCAGCCATGCCCGTACAGATGGTGGCCACATCACTTGAGATGAATTGCATCGTGTCATATATACCCAAGCCGGCATAGACCGAACCTCCGGGAGAATTAATATAAATGGAGATATCCTTGCCCGGGTCTACTGAATCCAGATAAAGGAGCTGTGCCTGCAAGGTGTTGGCTGTATAATCATCTATGGGTGTACCTAAAAAGATGATGCGGTCCATCATCAAACGTGAAAACACATCCAGTTGTGTCACATTCAGCTGACGCTCTTCCAAAATGTACGGATTCAGGTATCCCTGCGACTTTATCACATCGTCTAGCACCATGCTGCTCATACCCAAATGTTTGGTGGCGTATTTTCTAAAATCATCTGTCATATATCTATTCTTTCTTTGTGTTTATCAGACTAAAAAAGGAAAGCTTTTGGCTTTCTGATATTGCGCACAAATGTACAATATAACTCACACCAAAAGCCTCCCTTTTAGGAAGATTTAGCAAAAGGGCTGCCCTTACTCGAACATCTTGTTAAAGTCTTCGACAGAGACAGTTTTATTATTCAGTTTCACCTTATCTTTCAAGGCTTTTGCCAATTTGGATTCAATGCTGCGGTTCACAAGTTGTTCCACACTTTCTTTTCTCTTCACCATATCCTTAGCATAGTTTTCAAGCATATCCTCCGGTACATTCAGCATGCCGTATTGTGCAAACTGGATGCGGGTAACCTCCTTGGCCATGTCCATGATGTCGTTGTTCTCCACCTTTATATTATTGGCTGCAACGAGTTTTTCCTTGATGAGGTGCCAAGTAAGCTCATCGATGCTGCGATCATAGTTTTCAGAAACGAAAGCTTCGCCCTTTTCCTTGTTGTTAAGCAGCATGACACGTTTCAGGATAGCATCCGGGAATTCCAGTTTTCCAATCTTCTTCACCAAGTATTCGCGCACATCAATCAAGAACTTGTAGTTGCTGTCATTGACGAATTGCTCGGCCAGTTCGCTTCTGATTTTGCCACGGAACTCCTCCTCGCTCTTCACCACACCTTCACCAAACACGTTGTCAAACAACTCTTGGTTCAAGTCGCCCGGCACAAAGTGAGTAATTTCCTCAACCTGGAAACTAAAATTACCTTTCGCATTGGCCACATCTTTCTTGTCAATCTTCAGCAAGGATGCAATTTCAGCTTCGTTGCCGTCAAATGCTTCAAACGGACAGAACACCAGCACTTCGTTCACCTTAGCATTGGAAAAAATGGCTTTCTGCTCGTCCTTCTTCATGTAAGTGGGCATCATCACGGCATGTTCCACCTGGATGCCGCCTTCCTTCACACTGTTGTTCTCATCCAATTCTGCAATCAAGCCTTTCAGCATATCGCCTTCAGCATACTCCTGCACGTTCTCATATTTGCCTCCGCGCTGAGCATACATTTTCACCTGACGCTCCACGAGGTCGTCGTTGATATCAATGGTATAATAATCGATTTCATCATTCGTGTCAAGCACAACGTCAAACTCCGGAGCCAAAGCAATGTCGAACACAAATTCAAAGGTTTCGTCCTTCGCAAAGTCAATGGCAGGCTGTCTTTCTTCATCGGGAAGAGGTTCGCCCAGCATATTCACTTTGTTATCTTTCAAGTATTCGTAGACTTTTTCTTGAAGCATCTTGTTTACTTCTTCTGCCAAGATGGCCGTCCCGTATTGTTTCTTGATCAAACTCATCGGAACCATACCCGGACGGAAGCCCGGCATATTGGCTTTCTTCTTAAAATCCTTCAAAGCCTTATCAACGTGTGCTTGATAATCTTCTTTTTCCAATTTCACAGTAAGCAATGCGCTTACCTTGTCAATGTTCTGTAATGAAACGTTCATTCTGACAATTTATTTTAGTGATTATTATTTTTAGTTTCTGCCTTTAAGCTCATTATTAACCATTTTAAGAGGGGGCAAAATTAGCGTTAATCTTTCAATTACCAAAGAAAGACTATGAATTAAATTCAACGGGATTATTTGCAAAGCATTTAACAGTTCACGAGGCCGACAAGAATAAAACCATCACTCCAAGACCGGCATAACTCTTTTCCATTTCATTCGTCTTTAGATTCTGTTTCTTCCCCTTCATCTCCCCGCAACTGAAAGTCTTTGCGACGGAGCACGAAACTCTGGCTCAAGTATTTCTCACGCACCACCTGATTCTCTGCCAACTCTTCAGGAGTGCCCTGAAACAGGATTTTGCCCTCAAAAAGCAGATAGGCGCGGTCGGTGATGCTGAGCGTCTCCTGCACGTTGTGGTCCGTAATGAGAATGCCGATGTTCTTGTATTTCAATCGCCACACGATGTGCTGGATGTCTTCCACAGCAATGGGGTCTACTCCGGCAAAAGGTTCATCAAGCATGATAAACTTAGGGTCAATGGCCAGACAGCGGGCAATCTCCGTCCGGCGGCGTTCGCCACCCGAAAGCTGGTCGCCCAGATTCTTGCGCACTTTCTGCAGGTGAAACTCGGCTATGAGACTTTCGAGCTTCTCACGCTGATATTCTTTAGGCTTGTCGGTCATCTCAAGCACAGATGCTATGTTGTCCTCCACACTCATCTTGCGGAAGACCGATGCCTCCTGCGCCAGATAGCCAATGCCGTTCTGGGCACGCTTGTACACCGGATATTTCGTAATGTCAAGATCGTTCAGATAGATGTGTCCTTCATTGGGCACAATCAGGCCCGTGGTCATATAAAAAGAGGTGGTCTTGCCCGCACCGTTCGGCCCCAGCAACCCCACAATCTCACCTTGCTTCACGTTGATGGACACATGGTTCACCACCGTACGCTTGCCATACTTCTTCACCAGGCCTTCCGTACGGAGCACCATGCGGCCGTCTGCGGGGATATGCGTTTCAACTTTATCTGGTCTTTCTGCCATAATTCCAAGAATTTGCCGCAAAAATACAATTTTTGGATTTAAAAAAGGTTATTGCCAAAGGGAAACTGAACGAGCTTCAATCGTTTTCTATTATTTTTGCGAGAAAATAAAACAAGACAATGTTTAAAGCACTTCAACAACTGGGCAGTTACATGATTTTGATGGGGCGCACGCTCGGCATCCCCGAACGGTGGCGCATGTTCTTCAAGCAATACATGAAAGAATTGGAGCAGCTGGGTGTCAACTCCATCGGCATCGTGCTGCTCATCTCTTTTTTCATCGGAGCCGTCATCTGCATCCAGATAAAACTGAATATCCAGAGTGCCTGGATGCCGCGCTTCACGACGGGGTTCGTCACACGTGAAATCATGCTATTGGAGTTCTCATCATCCATCATGTGCCTCATCCTGGCCGGCAAGGTGGGGTCAAACATCGCCTCCGAGCTGGGCACAATGCGGGTGACGCAACAAATCGACGCACTTGAAATCATGGGCATCAACTCGGCAAATTTCCTCATTATGCCCAAAATAGCCGCATTGGTGAGCTTCATCCCCGTGCTGGTCACCATCAGCATCTTTTCCGGCATCATCGGCGCCTATGCCACGGCGTGGTTCGGCGGCATCATCACGGCCGCCGACCTGACCTACGGCCTGCAATACTCCTTCACGGAATGGTTCGTTTGGTGCAGCATCATCAAATCGTTCTTCTTTGCTTTCATCATTGCCAGCGTGTCGTCCTATTTCGGCTACACGGTCGAGGGCGGCTCCATCTCCGTGGGGAAAGCCAGCACGAACGCCGTGGTGAGCAGCAGCACGCTCATTTTGTTTTCTGACCTATTCTTGACTCAACTCTTGACTTGACATCACATGATTGAACTTAAATCCATCCATAAGTCTTTTGAAGGACGCACAGTGCTGAAAGACATCAGCACTGTGTTTGAAAACGGCAAGACAAACCTCATCATCGGGCAGAGCGGCTCGGGCAAGACCGTGCTGATGAAGTGCATCGTCGGCCTGCTGACTCCCGACGCGGGCGAGGTGCTCTATGACGGGCGAAACTTTCTCAGCATGACCAAAAAGCAGCGCATCGCCCTCAGACGGGAGATGGGCATGATTTTCCAGAGCGCAGCCCTCTTTGACTCCATGACGGTGCTGGAAAATGTCATGTTCCCGCTCGACATGTTTTCCAACGACAACTATCGCGACCGCGTGAAGCGTGCCCAGTTCTGCCTTGACCGCGTGAACCTTAAAGACGCGCAGCAGAAATATCCCGGGGAAATCAGCGGCGGCATGCAGAAGCGCGTGGCCATTGCCCGCGCCATCGCACTGCGCCCGCAATATCTCTTCTGCGACGAGCCGAACTCCGGCCTCGACCCCAAAACGTCGCTGGTCATTGACAAACTCATCCACAGCATCACGGCGGAATATCACATGACCACCATTATCAACACACACGACATGAACTCCGTGCTCGGCATCGGCGAAAGCATTCTCTTCATTGACGAAGGCCACAAGGAATGGCACGGCACGAAGGAGGAAATCTTCACCTCCAGCAACGAGCGGCTGAACAAGTTCATCTTTGCCTCCGACCTGCTCAAGAAAGTCAAGGAAACGGAAATGAACTCACGCGAGGGGTGAGGGCATGCACCCCCTGCAAACGGAATCTCCGGATGCCACACCCGCCACAAGCGGCAAGCTGTGTATCCGGAGATTTTTTATTTAAATTTTTCCATACAACCACCCGTTTCTCCCCTTTTCTGCACACACTTTCAGGCACCGCTGCAACCCGCAGTCTGTCAGCACGTTGTCTTTTATCCCCGACGAGGGTCTCGTTTGTCCCTGACGACCCCCTCGTGTGTCCCCCACGAGGATGCCGTTTGTCCCCGACGGGAAATCGG
>CAZOKL010000033.1:12906-21953 GCA_964580305.1 uncultured Bacteroides sp. | reverse complement strand
CGGACGGAGTAGACTCCGTGCCGGCTGTCTTTTCAGAAGGGGAAGAGCAGCGGCAGGACGAACACCATCACGATGCCCATGATGATTTGCAGCGGCAGGCCCACCTTGATGTAGTCCATGAATGTGTATTGTCCGGCACGCATCACCAGCGCGTTGGGCGGTGTGGAGAAGGGCGAGGCGAAACACATGCTGGCTGCCACGGTGACGGCAAACAGGAAGGGCACGGGGCTCACGCCGAGCGACACGGCACTTTGCAGGGCGATGGGGGCGACGAGGACGGCCGTGGCCGTGTTGCTGATGAACATGGTCAGCAGCGAGGTGGTGAAATAGATGCCGGCCATGAGCACCAGGGGGCCGTAGTTGCCAAGTCCGCTCGCCAGGGTGTTGGAGATGTAGGCCGACGCACCGGTCTTCTCCAGGGCGAGCGACATGGGAAGCATGGCGGCAATGAGCACGATGCTCTCCCAGTTGATGGTCTTGTAGGCGGCTTCAACGTTGCGGAAACAGCCCGTGAGCACCATCAGCAGTCCGGCAATCATCACTGCCGTGACGGGGGCGATGGGGATGAAGTCGAACACCATCATGGCCACCATTGCCAGCATGATGACGGCTGCCACGGGGGCCTTATAGTCGAGCGTGACGCGGGCTGCCTCCTGTTGCGGCTGTCCGAGCACCACCCATTCGGTGTCTTCGCGTTCCAGCCGGGCGATGTTGTCCCACGTGCCCTGCACGAGCAAGACGTCGTTCTGGTGGATGGGCTCGCGGCCGAGGTCATTGAGCAGGTATTCCTTCTTGCGCCGTATGCCGAGCACGTTCACGTTGAACTTGTCGCGGAATCCGGCATCCTTCACGTTTTGGTTGATGAGGTGGGAGGAAGGCATGACGAGTATCTCGGCGATGCCGATGTCATAGAAGTCCAGTTCTCCGGTCGACTGCTTGGCCTCCTCTGTCGTGTGTCCGTCGAGCAGGGTGAGCCGGTAGTCGTCAGCCAGTTTCTTCACCTGGTCGAAGTCGCCCTTCACATAAAGGATGTCTTCCTGTTGCAGGGTGGTGGTGGGGTCGGCCAGCTTCTGGGTGATGGTCTTCAGAAAACGGTGTTGCGACACGTCACCCCGGCGCACTTCAAGGATGTCGAGTCCGTAGCGGCGGCGGATGTCAAGGTCGACGATGGTCTTTCCCTGTATGCCTCCGTCGGCGGTCACCTTCAGGCGGAAGAGGTTGCTTGCCAGCCCGTATTCCTTCACCAGCTGCGACAGCGACTTGCTTGTGTGGTGGCCGTCGTCATGGTTCTCTCCGCGCTTGGCGAGGAACCATTTGCTCAGGGGCAGCAGCACGACCAGACCCACGGCGATACAGATGAGGCCCACGGGCAGGAAGGAGAAAAACGAGAGCGACCCGTAGCCCGCTTCGGAGAGCGTGTTCTGGATGACGAGGTTGGGCGGCGTACCGATGAGTGTTGTCATACCGCCCAGGCTGCTGGCAAAGGCCAGTGGCATGAGCAGGCGGCTGGCATTTACACCGGCGCTGGCGGCCATGCTCACCACAATGGGGAGCATGAGGGCCACGGTGCCGGTGTTGCTCACAAAGGCACCGATGGCGGCCGTCACGAGGACGATGAGGATGAAGAGCCGCAGTTCGCTCTGTCCGGCCAGTTTCAGGATGCGTGAGCTGATCATCTTGGCCAGTCCTGTCTGCACGATGGCTCCCCCGACGACGAAGAGGCCGACCATCATGATGACGACGTTGTTCGAGAATCCCGACAGGGCTTCATCGGGGGTGAGGATTTGACACACGAGCAGTGCGACGAGCGCACACAGTGCGACGACGTCGGAGCGTATCTTGCCGTTGACGAAAAACACGGCGGCAAGAACGAGGATGATGAGAGTTGTCAACATGGATTGTTGTAGGGTTTAAATTGGTGAATAATAGACAAAAAAAGAGTATGTCCAAACACTCCGTTCAGACACACCCTTCTTCTTTTGTCTTTATGTGATTAAGCAACGATTTGTTCATTAACGTGTGCCCAACTTGTCGTCGAGATAGCACAACGCGCTGTCGCTCATCTTGCGGATGCGTTCCACGATGTTTTGTGCCGTAGCCTCTTCTTCCACTTGTTCACGGACAAAGCCCCAGAGGAAGTCTTGTGTAGCCTTGTCTTTTTCGGCAGAGGCCACGTCGACGAGTGCGTCGATGAGCTTCGACACGTGGCATTCATGCTTGTAGACGTGTTCGAACACTTCGAGCGGGCTTCCCCATTCGGTCGGGACGGCGTCCACCTTGTCAACGATGGCGGTGCCGCCGCGTTTCATCAGATAATCGGCCATTTGGTAGGCATGGTCGAGCTCTTCTTCCGATTGTTTCTTCATCCAGTGTGCGAATCCGTCGAAACCTTCTTTCTGAAAGTAAAAGCTCATGGACATATACAGGTTGGCCGACCACATCTCGGCCTTGATTTGTTCGTTGATGGCTTTTTGTAATTTCTCGCTAATCATAATGCTAATATTTTGTTTGTTCCTATATTTTGAAGCTTTACTGCTCACTGAAAGCAGTGCAAGGGGTGTGCCAAAGGAGAGTGCCGTGCCAACTTGTCACTTGAGCAGTCGCCAGGCAAAGCCGTCCTTTGTGTCCTTCACTTCGAAGCCCAGGGCCGTGAGTTCGTTGCGGATTTTGTCGCTTGTTTCCCAGTCTTTGTTGACCTTGGCCTTCATGCGTTGTTCCAGAAGCAGGTCGACCGCTTTTTTGTAGGCTTCTTCGCGGGCGTCGCCGGTGCCTTGCTCCTTCTTCATGCCCAGAAGGTCGAAGAGGAAGAGGTCGAAGACGGACTTCAACTCTGCCAAATCGTCGGCTGTGAGCGTTGCCTTTTTGTCGTAGGCGGTGTTGATGGCCTTGGCGGCTTCAAACAGGTGGGCGATGACGATGGGTGTGTTCAGGTCGTCGTTCATTGCGTCATGGCACTTCTGGCGCAGGCCTGCCACGCTGATGGTCGACGTGGTGCCCGGCTGCACGCGGGCCAGGTTGTCATAGGCTTCCATGAGGCGCTGCATGCCTTTTTCCGCAGCCTGCAGAGCCTCGTTGCTGAAGTCCACCGTGCCGCGATAGTGCGCCTGGAGGATGAAGAAGCGGATGGTCATGGGGCTGTATGGCTGGGTGAGGAGCGGGTGCGTTCCGTGGAAGAACTGGTCGAGCGTGATGAAGTTGCCCAGGCTCTTGCCCATCTTCGTGCCGTTGATGGTTATCATGTTGTTGTGCATCCAGTAGCGCACCATGTCGTCGCCTTGCGAGGCCACGCTTTGTGCAATCTCGCATTCGTGGTGTGGAAAAACGAGGTCCATCCCTCCGCCGTGGATGTCGAAATGTGCGCCCAGATATTTGCGCCCCATGGCCGTGCACTCGCAGTGCCAGCCGGGAAATCCGTCGCCCCACGGGCTGGGCCAGCGCATGATGTGTTCAGGCTGTGCCTTCTTCCAGAGGGCAAAGTCGGCGGGGTTGTGCTTCTCCTGCTGGCCGTCGAGCTCGCGTGTGGTGTTGAGCACATCGTCGAGGTTGCGGCCGGAGAGCTTGCCATAGTGGTGCTCTTTGTTATATTTGGGCACATCGAAGTAGACCGAGCCTTCGCTTTCATAGGCATAGCCGTTGGCAAGGATTTCCTTCACCAGCTCGATTTGCTCGATGATGTGCCCCGATGCCTGAGGCTCGATGCTGGGCGGGAGCACATTGAGCTTCTCCATTGCGTGGTGGTAGCGGTTGGTGTAATATTGCGCCACCTCCATCGGCTCAAGTTGTTCGAGGCGTGCCTTCTTGGCTATTTTGTCTTCGCCCTCGTCGGCATCGTGCTCCAGGTGCCCCACGTCGGTGATGTTGCGCACATAGCGCACCTTGTAGCCCAGGTGCCGGAGATAGCGGAAAAGGATGTCAAAGGTGATGGAGGGGCGGGCGTGCCCCAGGTGTGCGTCGCCATAAACGGTGGGTCCGCAGACATACATGCCCACGTGAGGAGCATGCAGGGGAACGAACTCCTCCTTCCGGCGGGTCAATGTATTGTAGATGTAAAGTTTCTGTTCCATAAAGTATAGTCTTTTTTGTATGATGTATGGTTGTGGCAAAGATAAGGATTATTCTGCGAAAGGGAGGGCTGTCGTGGCCGGTTTTCTTTTTCCCGGTGCCATTCGGGTGGGGGAGTTCTCGGCCTGTCGTCTTTCACAGCATCATGTTCCGGCGGATGGAGAATTTCACGATGGCCATGGCCGTGATGCTCGTCAGGGGGATGTCTTGCGGCGAGTGATACTGGTTGTAGCTGACGAGCCTGATGCAGCCCTCGCGCTCGGAACGGTTGACATATTTCACCGTGAGGTATTCATCGCCGTCAAGGTCGAAGGCAACGAGGTACATCTCGCCGTAGATGATGCTGTCCAGACTGCGTATCTCCTTGTAGCCCACGATGTCGCCCGATTTGAGCAGGGGATACATGCTGTCGCCGCTCACATAGACGGCGCCGTCGCACGCAGGCACGTTCGGAATGACGATTTGCCCCATCAAGAACTGGTGCTTGTTGGTGAAAAGAGTGCGCAGGTTGGCCGCGGCCATCACGTCATAGAGCGGCACGCTGCGGTCGTCGAGCGCCTCGGTCGCGCGCGGGGTGTGGATGAGCTGCACTTCGCCGTCGGCCAGGTCGCTGTCCACGTGGTTCGCCCGGTGGGCAGGAGTGCCGCGGCCGGTGAGCAGCCAGTTCAGGTCGACGTCTGCCAGCTTGTTGATGACCAGCGGAAAGTCGATGCTGTTGCGCGATGTCCAGTTTGACACCGTGGCTTTTGACACGCCCAGATAGTCGGCCACCTGGCGGTCAGACTTGAAGCCTCTCACTTCCTTGATGCGCCGGATGATGTCTCCGACATTGATTACGTTGTCCTCCATGTTCATTCCTTGGTTTTCGTTTTGGCTATTCTTGGGGCCGTTTGGCACCGCATGGCAAAGGTAGGTATTAAAATTGAAAATGCAATGTTTCCCGTGTGAATACTCCCCGTCCGCCCGCCTTCCTTTCGCCGCGTGGGCGGAAAGGAGGCCGTGCCGGAGCGGACAGGAGGCCGTGTCTGCCCGCCTTCCTTTCCGTGCCCGTGCCTCTTCCGGATGTTGCAAAGGCAAAAAAAAGACCCCCTGCCTCACGGCAGAGAGCCTTCCACAGTTATGGTCTATTTTAGTATAGTACAGAAATTAGCTTTTGTTGGCCCGCTTGCGTTCCGTCTCGTCAAGGATAATTTTGCGCATGCGCATGCTTTTGGGTGTCACCTCGACGTATTCGTCTTCCTTGATATATTCCAACGCCTCTTCAAGAGAGAAGATGACGGGCGGGATGATGCGTGCCTTGTCGTCCGAGCCGGAGGCACGCATGTTGGTGAGTTTCTTCGACTTCGTGACGTTGACAACGAGGTCGTTCTCATGCACGTGTTCGCCCACAACCTGTCCGGCATAGACTTCCTCCTGCGGGTAGATGAAGAAGCGTCCGCGGTCTTGCAGCTTGTCGATGGCATAGGCAAAGGCCGTTCCCGTTTCCATGGCAATCATGGAGCCGTTGGTGCGGCGCTCGATGTCGCCCTTGTAGGGTTGATATTCTTTAAAGCGGTGGGCCATGATGGCTTCTCCGGCCGATGCCGTGAGTACGTTGGTGCGCAGGCCGATGATGCCGCGTGACGGGATGTTGAACTCAATGTCGACGCGGTCGCCGATGGTCTGCATCGAGGTGAGTTCGCCCTTGCGGCGGGTGACCATGTCAATCATTTTGCTGGAGTATTCCTCGGGCACGTTGATGGTCAGTTCCTCGATGGGTTCACAACGCTTGCCGTCAATTTCCTTGTAGATGACTTGCGGCTGGCCCACTTGCAGCTCGTAGCCCTCACGGCGCATGGTCTCGATGAGCACCGAAAGGTGGAGCACGCCGCGCCCGGAGACAATCCATTTGCCGTCTTCATTCTCCGTCTTGCGCACACGCAGTGCGAGGTTCTTGTCGAGCTCTTTCAGCAGACGGTCGTGTATGTGGCGCGAGGTGACATATTTGCCTTCCTTGCCGAAGAAAGGAGAGTCGTTGATGGTGAAGAGCATGCTCATCGTGGGCTCGTCAATGGCGATGGGCGGCAGGGGTTCGGGGTTTTCAAAGTCGCAGATGGTGTCGCCAATCTCGAAGCCTTCCAGTCCGACAACGGCGCAGATGTCGCCCGAAGACACGGAGTCCACGCGCTTGCGTCCGAGTCCTTCAAATGTGTGGAGCTCTTTGATTTTTGACTTCACCATCGTGCCGTCACGGCGTGCCAGGGTGATGTTCATGCCCTCTGTCAGCGTGCCGCGGTGTACGCGCCCGATGGCTATACGACCGGTATATGACGAGAAGTCGAGCGAGGTGATGAGCATCTGTGGCGTGCCCTCAAGCTGTTGCGGGGCGGGGATGTATTTGACAATGGCGTCGAGCAGAGGGGTGATGCTGTCGGTCGGCTTGCGCCAGTCTTCGCCCATCCAGTTGTTCTTTGCCGAACCGTAGAGCACGGGGAAGTCGAGTTGGTCTTCCGTGGCGTTGAGTGAGAACATGAGGTCGAACACCATCTCATACACCTCCTCGGGGCGGCAGTTGGGCTTGTCCACCTTGTTGACCACCACGATGGGTTTCAGCCTGATTTGCAATGCTTTCTGGAGCACGAATCGTGTCTGCGGCATCGGCCCCTCGAAGGCATCGACCAGGAGGATGCACCCGTCGGCCATGTTGAGCACACGCTCCACTTCTCCGCCGAAGTCAGCGTGTCCCGGTGTGTCTATGATGTTGATTTTCGTTCCTTTGTAATTGATAGATACATTTTTTGAAAGAATCGTTATCCCGCGTTCACGTTCCAGGTCGTTGTTGTCCAGCACGAGCACGCCGTTGGCCTGGTCGTTGCGAAAGAGGTGTCCGGCCAGCATCATCTTGTCCACCAGCGTGGTTTTTCCGTGGTCTACGTGCGCAATGATTGCAATGTTTCTTATGTTCTGCATATTGTTACCTTAAAAATTCGGCGCAAAGTTACAAGAAAATCTTTGGAATAACATTGCGCATTGGCAGATATTGTCTATCTTTGCGCCCGCAAATCAAACTTTTAAATAGTAAATATATGTATTTAGACGCTGCAAAAAAGCAAGAGATCTTTGGACAATACGGCAAGTCCAACACTGATACTGGCTCTCCTGAGGCCCAGATAGCATTGTTCTCATACCGTATTTCCCACTTGACGGAGCACATGAAGCGCAACCGTAAAGATCATATGACTGAGAGAGCCTTGACTGGCTTGGTAGGAAAACGCCGTGCCCTTCTGAACTACTTGAAGGACCGTGACATCGAGCGTTACCGTGCCATTGTGAAGGCCCTGAACCTGCGTAAGTAAGCCGAAGCTTACAGGCGAAGAAACAAAGAGAGGACGCATCTCCCACACACTGGGGAATGCGTCCTCTCTCTTTTTGCCCTCCCGGCAGAGGCCGGGAGAGGCAGGTTCATTGTGCCGATGCGGCAGCAAATCGTGTGAAGCGTTCCAATGCCTCGGTCAGGCGTGCACGGGGACAAGCGATGTTCCAGCGCATGAAGCCTTCGCCTGCGGCACCATACATCGTGCCGGCGTTGAGCTTCAGGTGTGCGTTGCTGACGAGTTGCTCCTCCAGCTCTGCCGAAGGCAGGCCCAGCGTGCGGCAGTCCATCCACACGAGGTAGGTGCCTTCGAGCTTCGTCAGGGGGAAGGCAGGCAGATGGCGGCGGCAGTAGTCGTACATGAAATCGTAGTTCCCCTTCAGATAGTCAAGCAGTTGGAGAAGCCAGGGCTCGCCCTCGTTGTAGGCGGCAATGGTGGCTTCGATGCCGAAGGGATTCACGTCGCACACCTCGTTGATGTTGAGGGCGCGGTCGATGCGGCAGCGCATGTCGGCATCCTCGGTCACGATGGTGGCGATTTGCAGCCCCGCGATGTTGAACGACTTGGTGGGCGAGATGCACGTCACCGACCGGCGGCATATCTCTTCGCTCACCGAGGCATAGGGCGTGTAGACGTGTCCCGGCATCGTGAACTCGCAGTGGATTTCGTCGGCGACGACGGTGACGTCGTGTCGCAGACAGATGTCGCCCAGACGGGCCAGCTCGTCGCGTGTCCACACGCGGCCGGCGGGGTTGTGCGGATTGCAGAGCAGCATGAGTTTCACGTGCGGGTCGGCCGCGCGGCGTTCCAGGTCGTCGAAGTCCATGCGGTAGGTCTGGTTCTCATAGATGAGCGGACTTTCTTCCACCGTGCAGCCGTTGTTGCGGATGGAGGAGAAGAAGCAGTTGTACACGGGTGTTTGCACCAGCACCTTGTCGCCCGGCTCGGTGAGCGCCTTGATGATGGCCGAAAGGGCAGGCACCACACCAGAAGTGTAGAGCATCCATTCACGCTGCATCGTCCACCCGTGGCGCCGGGCAAACCAGCGGATGACAGCCTCGTAATAGGCGTCGGGCATACGGGTGTAGCCAAAAATGCCGTGCTCCACGCGGCGTGTCAATGCGTCGATGATGGGTTGTGCCGTGCGGAAATCCATGTCGGCCACCCACAGCGGCAACACGTCGGGATTGGCGGCACTGTCCCATTTGTAGGAGTTTGTGCCGCGTCGGTTAGTAAGTTCGTCGAAGTTGTATGTCATAGTCTCGTTTTTTCTGCAAATCTAAACATAAAAGCCGGATATGCAGCTTCCGGCGGCCTCCTTTCCGTCCGGACACGGTCTCCTTTCCGTCCGTGGGCCGACAGGACTCCGCCCGTGGCCGCCCTCTATGGGGTGGACGGAGCTTTTTCCGGTGAACAATTCTTTTCTTTCGGTTATGCCTTTTCGCTCCTGTCGTGCTCTATCAGTTCGAGCAGTTTTTCCACGGCCTCTTCGGCGGGGATGTTCTTCTCCACGCATTCGCGGCGACGGTAGAGGCTCACGCGGCCCCGTCCGGCACCCACATAGCCGTAGTCGGCGTCGGCCATTTCGCCCGGACCGTTCACAATGCAGCCCATGACGCCGATTTTCAGTCC
>CAZOKL010000033.1:3604-12806 GCA_964580305.1 uncultured Bacteroides sp. | reverse complement strand
TTCTCCAGTCCGGCACAGGTGAGCTGGTGCACCAATCCGCGCTGTTCGCCCAGACGGTTGGGGTGGTTGCTCTGTGCGATGACCACCACTTCCGGATGGTGACGCAGCAGGGCGATGATTTCGTCGTCGCAGGCCATATAGGTCAGGAAGAGGAACTTCACTGGTGACGGGCAGCGCATGATTTTCAGGAAGAGCGGCTCTTCCTCCTCGCTGCGTGCAGGCATGAAGGCGGGGTATGTGCCTTCTTCGCCCGTCCAGTGGTTGGCGTCGATGATGTAGGCGCAGGCCTCGCGGCGTTCGGGCAGGGTGCGGCCTGTGTAGATGTAGTCGGGCTGGAACTGTGGATTGACTTCTGTGCGCGGTGTGATGCCTGCGGCGATGACCACGGGCACCTGGTTGCCTCCGATGTTGCCCACGGGGCGTGTCTGCCGGCGCACGGGCGAGAGGTAGTCAAACGACTCGGGTGCGCGCCCCGGGATGTAGGGATGTCCTGCACGGGCCGTCACATAGTCCACCAGTTTGCGGGCGACGGGAATCTCCGCCTCGGGTGCCTCGCTCAGTGACACGCGGATGGTGTCGCCCAGTCCGTCGGCCAGCAGCGCCCCGATGCCCAAGGCCGACTTTATGCGGCCGTCTTCACCGTCGCCGGCTTCGGTCACACCCAAGTGAAGGGGAAAATCCATGCCTTCACGTTCCATCACTTCGGCCAGCAGGCGGACGGTTTTCACCATCACCACCGTGTTGCTTGCCTTGATGGAGATGACCACGTTGCGGAAGTCTTCCTCCACACAGATGCGCAGGAACTCCATGCACGACTCCACCATGCCGGCCGGCGTATCGCCATAGCGTGACATGATGCGGTCAGAGAGTGAGCCGTGGTTCACCCCGATGCGGATGGCCGTGTGGTTTTCCTTGCAAATGTTCAGGAAGGGGACGAAGCGGGCGCGTATCTTTTCAATCTCGCGGGCATACTCCTCGTCGGTGTATTCCAAGTGTTTGAACGTGCGTGCTGCGTCGACATAGTTGCCCGGATTGATGCGCACTTTCTCGGCATAGAGGGCAGCCACTTCGGCCACGTGCGGATTGAAGTGCACGTCTGCCACGAGAGGGGTCATGTATTCCTCGGAACGCAGGGCGGCGTTGATGTCGCGCAGGTTTTCCGCTTCGGCCACTCCTTGCGTGGTGAGCCGCACATATTCTCCGCCGGCGTCAATGATGCGTTTGGCTTGCTCCACGCAGGCTCTGGTGTCGCGTGTCGGCGTGTTGGTCATCGATTGGATGCGGATGGGGTTTGTTCCGCCCAAGGGCGTGGCACCTATCTGCACTTCGTGGGTCGCGCGCCGCTCGTAGTTAAACAAGTCGACCATGATGTTTCGGGTGTTTAGTTGGTCTTGTAGGCGTATTTCACCTCCTTGAGTTCCTCGTTGGCCTTTACGATTTTCTGTTTCAGTCCTTCCTTGTAGGCTGCGAATTTTTTGGCCAGGGCTTCGTCGCTCAGGGCAAGCATCTGCACGGCCAGGATGGCTGCATTCATTGCTCCGTTGATGGCCACGGTGGCTACGGGGATGCCGGGAGGCATCTGGATGATGGAGTAGAGCGCATCCACGCCGTCGAGTACAGAACCTTTCACAGGCACGCCGATGACGGGCAGGGTGGTGTTGGCGGCAATCACGCCGGGCAGGGCGGCTGCCATGCCGGCAGCGGCAATGATGACTTTCAGACCGCGTTCCTGGGCACCTTTGGCAAATGCTTCCACGGCCTCGGGCGTGCGGTGGGCCGAGAGGGCGTTGATCTCAAAGGGAACTTGCATCTCGTCGAGCAACTTGGCTGCTTTTTCCATGACGGGAAGGTCAGAGGTGCTCCCCATGATGATACTTACTACTGGTTTCATATTTCGTTATAGTGTTTGGTTTGACGTTTTATCTGGTTTAAATCCTTGCATCTTTATGTCTGGAAAACAACAGATTATCGGAAGGGACAGCTTGTGATTGTCCCGAAACAAAATTACGGATATTTTCTGTACGTTGGACGAATCCGGCAAGAAATTTGGTTCTTTGGCTGCCATCTAAATAAACAAAATGCCGCCCACACCGCATACGAAGCCCACGGCAAAGCCCACCAGCACCTCTGCCAGTGTGTGCTGGCGCAGGAGGATGCGCGACGTGCCCAGCATGCCGGCCAGAATGATGGCGAAACAGAGCCAGCCGATGTTGTTGCGGTAGAACAGCAGGCCGAACGACACCATCCCGCCGATGAATTGTCCGATGGCGGCCATGTGGACGCTGATTTTCCACCAGATGTTCACCACGGCGCAGATGATTGTGGTCAGCAGCGACGACACCAGGATGCCCGACATGAAGCGGGGGATGCCCATGCGATGCATCAGCAGCAGGCACATGATGTAGGAAGCGATGGTCAGCACATAGGGGACGATGCGTTTCTCGCGGTGCCCCAGCTGGCGCAGACTCCAGCCGTTCACCTTCTGGTAGAGATAGATGGTGCCCATCGGCAGCACGACCGTGAACAGGTAAATCATTCCCACGATGATGAGGTGATAGCGCATCGGGAGCATCCGCAGGTATGTGAACAGAAACAGGGCTATGAAGCCCACCGTCGGCACGTAGAACGGTGTGAACAGGGCCGACAGCACGCGTGCCGCTATGCGCAAATATTTTTCTTCCATAACATTTTGTTGAGGACTATTTTCTTAATCTCGCCACCGGGATGCCCAGCTGCTCGCGATATTTCGCCACCGTGCGCCGGGCAATGGAATATCCCTTCTCCTTCATGATGCGTGCCAGCTCGTCGTCGGTGAGCGGGTGGGCCTTGTCTTCCTTGTCCACGCACTCTTTCAGCGCACGGCGAATCTCCCGTGTGGAGAGCTCCTCGCCCTCGTCAGTGGTGTAGCCGTCACTGAAGAAGAATTTCAGGGGATAGATGCCGTAATTGGTCTGCACATACTTGCTGTTGCTCACGCGCGACACGGTCGAGATGTCCAGCCCCGTGAGGTTGGTCACGTCTTTCAGAATCATGGGGCGCAGCAGCGATTCGTCGCCTTCGCGGAAGAAAGGCATCTGCAGGTCGATGATGGCTTTCATCGTGCTGAGCATCGTCTGTTGGCGTTGCTTCACGGCGTTGATGAAGTTTTTCGCCGAGTCCATCTTCTGCTTGAGAAAGAGCATCGCCTCGCGTGATTCCTTGCTCTGGTTGGAGCGGTTGCGGGCATACTCGTCAAGCATGTCGGAAAACTCGCGGCTCACGTGCAGTTCGGGCACGGAGTGGTCATTGAGCGCAAGGGTCACGCTGCCGTCGTCGTCCGTCTCCACAAGAAAGTCGGGGATGATTTGCTGGCCGCTGCGGCCCACCGTTTCGCCCAGCGAGCTTCCCGGGCGCGGGTTCAGGCGCACAAGGTCGTTCTTGGCTTCCTCAAATTGTGCGTCGCTGAGGCCGAGTTTTTGTTTTATCTTGTCCCAGTGTTTGTGCGTAAATTCGTCGTAGCACTTGCCGATGATGTCCAGCTCCTGCATTTTCAGGGGCGAGTTTTCCTTGCGCCCAATCTGGATGAGCAGGCACTCCTGAAGGTTTCGGGCCCCGATGCCGGGCGGGTCAAAGTCCTGGATGATTTTCAGCACGCTTTCCAGCTCGTCCGGCGTTGTCTCCAGCCCGTAGTTGAACAGCAGCTCGTCGCTGATGGCGTCAAAGCCCTTTCTCAGCAGCCCGTCGTCGTCAAGCGAGCCGATGAGGTATTCGGCCAGTTGGCGCTGGCGGTCGGTCAGCTCGCGTTCGCCCAGCTGCTCCTTGAGGATTTCGTAGAAGGAGACTGCCTCCGAAAAAGGGATTTCCTCTGCCTGTGCTGCCGGACTTTTCGGCTCACGCAGCTTGTAGTCGGGGATGTCGTCTTCCGTGCGGTAGTCGCCCAGCTCCAGGTCTTCAGCCGTCATGTCGGCTCCCTCGTCGTCTGCCGGGTTGGTGGCGAAGTCGTCGTCTGTCGCATCCTTTTCAGCAGACTGTGCACCCTCTTCCAGAGCCGGGTTGTCAAGCAGTTCGGCCCGCACGCGTTCTTCCAGTTCGACGGTGGGCAGTTCGAGCAATTTCACAACCAGCACTTGTTGGGGTGAGAGCGTCTGCACCTGTTGCTGTTTCTGTATCTGGTAGTTCCCTTGTTGCATGACATTCGGTTTAGCGACGCAAAGGTAATGATTTTTGCGGGATGCGTGCATGCTTTCGGGCGGGATTCGTGCAGAAAGAAGGCTCTGCCGCACATTAGTATAATAAGGAGGATGGCAGAAACCGAACCGTTCTTTGAATCCGGCCCCTGCGGACGGCATAGACTCCGCCCGACCACGGGCTCTACTCCGTGCATGAGCCGAAAGGAGGCCGCCCGCGGGCGGAGTAGAGGGCGCCCGAAAGCGGTCTTGCAGGCTTGTTTTTTTCAAATTATCGCCTTGTTTCCCACATTACTATATAGATTTATTCGTACTTTTGTGGAATAATTTGAAAACGGAGGAAATGGAAAACGAAATAAGAATCATCATAAGCGGCGGAGGCACAGGCGGACATATCTTTCCGGCTGTTTCCATTGCCAACGCCATCAGGGCCAAACGCCCCGATTCACGCATCCTCTTTGTGGGGGCTGAGGGGCGGATGGAGATGCAGCGCGTCCCCGCTGCGGGATATGACATTATCGGCCTGCCTGTCTGCGGGTTTGACCGCAAGCGGATGTGGCGCAACGTGCGTGTGCTTTGGAAGCTGGCCCAGAGCCAGCTGAAGGCGCGGCGCGTCATCAAGGAGTTTCGTCCGCAGGTGGCAGTGGGAGTGGGCGGCTATGCCAGCGGCCCGACACTGAAGATGGCCGGCATGATGGGCATCCCCACGCTGTTGCAGGAGCAAAACTCCTATGCCGGCGTGACCAACAAGTTGCTTGCTCGGAAGGCTGCCAGAATCTGTGTGGCTTATGAGGGCATGGAGCGGTTTTTCGACCGTGACAAAATCATCATGACGGGCAATCCCGTGCGGCAGGACTTGCTGGAAAAGCAGGTCGACCGTGCCGAAGCCATCCGCTCGTTCGGGCTTGACCCGCAGAAGAAAACCATCCTCATCGTCGGCGGCAGCCTGGGTGCACGCACAATCAATGAGTGCGTGCTGGCTCATCTGGACTTCATCCGCGACTCCGGCGTGCAGTTCATCTGGCAGACCGGCAAGTTCTACATTGATGACGCCCGCCGCCGCGTGGCCGCGTTTGGCTGCCTGCCGATGCTCCATGTGACGGATTTCATCGCCCGCATGGAGCTGGCCTACAGCGCAGCCGACCTCGTCATCTCCCGTGCCGGAGCCGGTTCCATCTCGGAGTTCTGCCTGCTCTCCAAGCCGGTCATCCTGGTGCCGTCGCCCAATGTGGCCGAAGACCATCAGACGAAAAACGCACTGGCACTGGTGAGCAAGGACGCCGCCCTCTGCGTGAAGGATGGCGAGGCACGGGATATGTTGCTCCGCGTGGCAGTCGATGCCGTGGGCAACAGCACGTTGCTGCAAACATTGAGTGAAAACATCGCCCGCCTGGCTTTCCGCAACTCGGCCGACCGTATTGCCGACGAGGTGCTGAAGCTGGCAGAAACATATCGTGACAATCATGGACATTGACACCCTTCAATCCGTCTATTTCATCGGTGCCGGAGGCATCGGCATGAGTGCGTTGGAACGCTATTTCCTTTCGCGGGGCAAGGTTGTGGCCGGCTATGACCGCACACCGAGCGAGCTTACCCTGCGTCTGATGGAAGAGGGCGCGCTGATTCATTTTGAGGAAGATGTGACGCTCATTCCTCAAGCCTGTAAGAATCCGGACACGACGATGGTTGTCTATACGCCGGCCATCCCGCCCACCCACAAGGAACTCCTCTATTTTGCCGAGCGGGGTTTCAACATACACAAACGGGCACAGGTGCTGGGCGCAATCACACGCTCCGGTCGCGGGTTGTGCGTGGCCGGAACACACGGCAAGACAACGACGTCGACCATGACGGCACACTTGCTGCACCAGTCGCACGTGGGCTGCACGGCGTTTCTGGGAGGCATCTCACAGAACTATGGAACGAACCTTCTGCTCTCGAAAGAGAGTGACCTGGTGGTGATTGAGGCCGATGAGTTTGACCGCTCATTCCACTGCCTGTCGCCCTACATGGCCGTCATCACTGCCACCGACCCTGATCATCTGGACATTTACGGCACGAAGGAGGCCTATCTGGAGAGCTTCCGCAAGTTCACGACTCTGATTCAGCCGGGCGGCTGCCTCATCCTGCATGAGGGGCTGGAGATGCGCCCCGACGTGCCCGAGGGTGTGACCATCTACACATATTCGCGCGAGCATGGCGATTTTCATGCCGAGAACATCCGCATCGGTGGCGGAGAGATTGTCTTTGACTTCGTGTCTCCGTGGCAGACGGTGCGCGACATCCGTCTGGGAGTGCCCGTGAGCATCAACATTGACAACGGCATTGCCGCTATGGCCTTGGCACAGCTCTGCGGAGTCACCCCCGAAGAGTTGCGTGCCGGCATGGCCGGTTATCGCGGCGTGGAGCGTCGCTTCGACTTCAAGATACGCACTCCGGAGCGCGCTTTTCTTACCGATTATGCCCATCATCCGGCCGAGATACGCCAAAGCGCCTTGTCCATCCGCGAACTGTATGAGGGCAGGAAGATAACGGCACTCTTCCAGCCGCACCTCTACACCCGCACGCGCGACTTCTATGCAGACTTCGCCCGCAGCCTCTCGCTTTTCGATGAAGTCATCCTGACGGAAATTTATCCGGCCCGTGAACAGCCCATCGAGGGCGTTTCCAGCCGGCTCATCTATGACCGTTTGGCACCGGGCGTGGAGAAAACGCTTTGCAGCAAGGCCGATGTGCCCGCACTGATTCGTGCCAGGCGTCCGGAAGTGCTGGTGCTGCTGGGTGCCGGCGACCTGGACAGATGTGTACCCGAACTTTGTGAGATATTGAGCGAACCATGTTGAAGAAGATACTCATAACCGTTGTCGTGCTGCTCACCATGACCTATCTGGTCCTGGCGATGACCTGGTTTAATCGTAAGCCTGCCGATGTGGTGTGCAGCGGTGTGGAGTTTGTGCTCGACGTCGGCAAGCAGAAAGACCCCGGCTTTGTCACCCAGGCTGGATTGAAACGTTTGCTGCAAGCCCGTGAACTCTATCCACAGGGCAAGAAGATGGACTCGATTCGTTGTCGTGACATCGAGGCTTACCTGGAAGAAAGTCCGTTCATCAAGGAAGTCGAGTGTTACAAGACACCTTCTGGCCGCATCATCGTGGAGGTGGCCCAGCGCGTGCCCGTGCTGCGCGTCATGGCAAACAATGGCGAGCAGTTTTATCTGGATGTCACGGGTGAGATTATTCCCGGTGCCGGCTATGCCGTTCACCTGCCCGTGGTCACGGGGGCTGTCACGCAGAAAACGGCCCCGCAGTTGCTGCAAGACTTGAGCCTTTGCATCCAGCAAGATGCGTTCTGGGAAAACCAGATTGAGCAGATACGTGTCACTCCGTCTGGAGAGCTGGAGATGGCTCCCCGCGTCGGTGAGCACATCGTGTTTTTGGGGAAACCGAAGGATGTGGCTGTCAAGTTGGCCCGCCTGAAGGCATTTTATAAGAAAGCGCTGAACAAGGTGGGATGGAACAAGTACTCCCACATCAGTTTGGAGTTTAACAATCAGATTATATGTACTAAGAAATAAGTAAGGAAGTAAGTATATGACAGCGAAAGAATTTATAGTGGCTATCGAACTGGGGTCATCCAAAATCACAGGCATAGCCGGAAAAAAGATTGATGGCGGAAGCATTCAGGTGTTGGCTTATGCGAGTGGAGATGCCTCAGACTGCATCCGCAAGGGGCTTATTTATAACATCAACAAGACGGCGATGGAGCTTAGGGCCGTCGTCGATGAGTTGAATAAGCAGCTGAAGGTCGGGATAGCAAAGGTCTACGTGGGCATCGGAGGCCAGTCTTTGCACTCAACAAAGAACTTCGTGGCAGATCAGTTGGGCGTGGAGACCATCATCTCAAAGGAAAACGTGCAGCATCTCATTGACATCAACCGCCAGACCCGTTACAAGGATATGGAGATTCTGGATGTGGTGCCGCAGGAATATATAGTGGAGAACATGAAGCTCACTGACCCCGTGGGCGTGGTGGGCAGTCAGATGGAAGGGCACTTCCTGAACGTCGTGGCCCGTACGTCAGTGAAACGCAACATTGTGACTTGTTTTGAGCAGGCAGGCATCGAGATAGCCGGGTTCTTCATTGCTCCGATGGCACTGGCCGACGTGGTGCTGACCGACATCGAAAAGCGTTCAGGCTGTGTGCTCGTCGATTTTGGCTATGACACGACCACGGTGGCTGTTTACCAAAAATACATCCTGCGTCATCTGGCTGTCATACCGTTGGGAAGCAATAACATTACCAAGGACATCTGCTCGTTGCAGATAGAAGAGGGCGAGGCAGAAACTTTGAAATGCAAGTATGGTTCGGCATTCACGATGCCCGGCGTCAACACGGACGACGACGAGTATCCCGTCAACGACACGCGTAAAATCAAGGCAAAACTGCTCAATGAGATTGTGTCGGCACGTGTGGAGGAAATTGTGGCCAATGTGCTCAGGCAGATAACCCTGTCAGGCTATGAGAACAAGTTGCCGGCAGGCATCATCGTGACGGGTGGCGGTTCCAATATGCGTAACTTGTCTGATGCGTTCACGCAGCAGAAGAATGGTTACATCAAGGTGCGCATAGCCAGCTTTGTGATTCCCGATGTCAAATACATCGATTCCAAAGTCTTGGAGGCAGACGGACGCCGGAATACGATTTTCGCCCTGTTGGCCGCAGGGAAAGAAAATTGCGCCAGCCAGGAGAAAGTGACAGGCACCCGTGACATGTTTGAGCAGCAGGAAGAGGATGATAAACATCGTCGCGAGGAAGAAGAGCGTAATCGCCAGGAACAAGAGGCTGCCGCAACAGCCAAGGCAGCGGCAGCCAGAAAACTTGCCGAGGAAGAAGAGGAGAAAGTGAAAATAGAGAATCAAATCAATAACAACGCCAAGAAGGAGATGGAGCAGGCTGCTGCAAGTGTCTTGCAAGCCTTGGAGCGCATCAATGAGGCCAAGAAGAAAGTGCAGAAAGCCGCAGAAGACAATGATGTG
>CAZOKL010000033.1:0-3504 GCA_964580305.1 uncultured Bacteroides sp. | reverse complement strand
ATGATTAAGTTTACATAATATAAAAAAGGTGTATGACAAATGATAATATAATGCCTTTCGACTCACTGACCGATGAGTCAAAGAGCAACATTAAAGTGATTGGTGTCGGCGGAGGCGGTGGAAACGCTGTCAATCATATGTATAATGAGGGAATCGAGGGCGTGACGTTCGCCCTTTGCAACACGGACAATCAGGCACTGGCACGCTCGTCCATCGCAACAAGGCTCCAACTCGGCCCGAACGTGACGAAAGGACTTGGTGCCGGCAGCGACCCGGCCGTGGCGAAAGCGGCGGCCGAGGAGAGCATCAATGAAATCCGGAATTTGCTCAACGACGGCACGGATATGGTGTTCATCACTGCCGGTATGGGTGGGGGCACCGGCACGGGAGCCGCCCCGGTGGTGGCCCGTGTGGCCAAGGATATGGGCATTCTCACCATAGGCATCGTCACGCTGCCCTTCCGCTTCGAGGGACGATATAAGATTCTTCAGGCGCTCAAGGGTGTGGAAGCCATCCGGGAACACGTCGATGCCCTGATGGTCATCAACAACGAGCGTCTGCGCTTCATCTATTCCGACCTTGAGTTCGACAATGCGTTTGCCAAGGCCGATGACACGCTGACCGTCGCCGCACGGAGCATTGTGGAAATCATTACCATCTGGGGCCCGATGAATCTTGACTTTGCCGACGTGAAACGCACGTTGGAAAATGGCGGAGTGGCCATCATCAGCACCGGACTGGGCAAAGGGGAGAACCGCGTGGCGACGGCCATCAAGAATGCGCTCCACTCGCCGTTGCTCAACGACACGGACATTGTCAACGCACAGCGCGTGCTGCTGAACCTGACATACAACAACCAGTCCAGGTTTCTCATGGAAGAGATTAGTGCCATCAATGAATTTATGCGCAGTCTCAATCGCGACGTGAAAGTCATCTGGGGATATGCCTATGACGAGTCGCTTGGCGACTCGGTCAAAATCACGCTGTTGGCTTCCGGATTCGAGGTGAAGAACTTCATGGACGAGAACATTGATATGATTATCAAGGAGGAAGAAGAAGCCACACGCCAGGCCGAGGACGAAAAAATTGAAAACGCATATAAGGGCCTGCCGGAGAATGAAAACAAGCTCAAGCGCCACAATGTCTACATCTTCACCCCCGAGGCTCTGGCCGACGACAATGTGATTTATGCCGTTGAGGAGTCGCCCACCTATAACCGCAACCGGGTCAGGCTTTCCGAAATCGCGGCGAAACACGTTGCTGCGGATGATGGCCCCGTCAGCACACCGATGCAGCAGCCTCAGACGATGCCCGACGACGGGATAATCACGGGATTTTGAGAGAAACAAACGAATCTACGAACTAAAAACGAAATGACAACTATGAGTTTATTTGACCAAATCAGCAACGACATCAAGGAGGCCATGAAGGCCAAGGACAAAATCCGTTTGGAGACCTTGCGCAATGTGAAGAAAGTATTCCTCGAAGCCAAGACCGCTCCGGGAGCCAACGACACGCTGGCCGACGACACGGCTCTGAAACTCATCCAGAAACTGGTGAAGCAGGGCAAGGACTCGGCTGAAATCTATCGCGGGCAGGGACGTGAAGACCTGGCCGAGGGCGAACTGGCGCAGGTGAACGTGCTTGAGGCCTATCTGCCCAAGCAGATGACCGAAGCCGAGCTGGAAGCTGCCCTGAAGGACATCATTGCCGAAGTGGGAGCCACCGGCGCCAAAGACATGGGCAAGGTGATGGGCACAGCCACCAAACGTCTGGCCGGAAAGGCTGAAGGACGCGCCATCTCTGCCAAGGTGAAGGAGCTTTTGAATTAAGCATGAAGGGTGGAAAATGAAGATGAGACCCTGCGGCATCGCAGTTCTTCATTTTTCACCCTTCAAGCGTTGTCCCTCTCAGGAAAACAGCTCGCGCAGCACCTCAAGCGATTTCAGCTCCGGGAAGCCGGGCAGATGCAGCCGGTAGTAGGTCAGGATGATTTCCACGCAGCGGTTGCGCTCCGTGCGGCTCATCTCGAAAAGGTGCATCGTGTCATAGTTCATGCGCATCAGTTTGCCCAGGCGGGCCGCCTCCTCGGGGGGCACCACGTCGGTGTGCAGGGGCCGGTGGCCGGTGAAGCATGAGGCACGCAGGTCGAAGACGTCGCCCGGCCGATAGTTCTCCATGTTGGGATAGAGGCCCAGAAAGCGCGACAGGTGCATCAGGAACACCAGGTGAAAGTTGGCCGCCGCCCGGTCGCAGCCGTCCAGCCACTGCACGGAGTGCGTCAGGTAGGCATAGAGCGGTGCGTTTTCTGTCTCTTCACGCAGGGCGTGGCAGAGAAATTCGGCCAGAAAGAGCGCGATGGCCGACTTCCGCGCATCGTAGGGCAGGCTGTGAAACAGGTGGGCGACGCGCACTTCCTTCATGTGCTGAAGATTCAGCCGCGGGCGGTAGTCGGACTCATATTCCAAGATGGAGAGCGGCTGGAAGAAAACGCTTCGCAGGGTGCTCCTCCTGCTGCGGGGGAGCCTGACGAGGTAGGACACGCGCCCCTGGCGCTCGGTGAAGATGTCGACAATCACCGACGTGTCATTATACTTTATGGTGCGCAGCACGATGCCGCTGGTGTGTTCCATCATACCTTTCTAAATTTTTCTTGTTTTCCCGAACCACAAATTTAGCATTTTTCTCCGAGCTGTGAGGCCGGCGGCCCGAAAAGCGTCTTTTTTGCCTCATGGAGGCCGCGTCCGGGCGCCTTCCTTTCCGTGCTCATCCGCCCTCCTTTCCGTGGTCGGCCGCCTTCCTTTCCGCTCAATGACCTTGGAAATGAACCGGATAAGCCCGCCGGTATGTGCGGAACGGCTTGCCTGACGGGCTTGTAACCGGCGGGGTTTGTGCATGAATGTTGGGGGAATTGAAAAAAATGCCGAGAAATTTTCGAAAAAGGTTTGGTCAATTCAGAAAAACACTCTACATTTGCATCCGCAAACGAAAAACAATGCATTTTTCGCCGTGCGGCAGTGAGAGCTGACGCAAAAAAGGATGGCCCGTTCGTCTATCGGTTAGGACGCAAGATTTTCATTCTTGAAAGGGGGGTTCGATTCCCCCACGGGCTACAAGAATAAACGGATTAAAAACATACTTATAAAGATTAGTCGAGATGGCAAATCATAAATCATCACTTAAGAGAATTAGACAAACAGAAAAAAGAAGACTCCACAACAGATATTATGGCAAGACCATGAGAAATGCTGTGAGAAAGCTTCGTTCCATCACTGATAAAGCTGAGGCTGTTGCCCTGTATCCCTCAGTGCAGAAGATTTTGGACAAGGCTGCAAAGACAAACCTGATTCACAAGAACAAGGCTGCAAACCTGAAGTCCAAACTGTCGGCTTACATTCAAGGACTTGCTTAAAAAGCATATAACTTGTCAAGAACTAAATAAAAAGGTTGAACCGGTTGAGGCTCAACCTTTTTTTGTGCCCGTTTCCCTGCGGCGGGCTCCTC
>CAZOKL010000032.1:6139-22753 GCA_964580305.1 uncultured Bacteroides sp. | reverse complement strand
AACATCATTGCCAACCGTTATTTTCTGCTCAACGACATTTATGAGAAGCGTGACGCAGCCGTCAAGGAGGCCAAGGAGAAACTCACCGGCGATGCCAAGAACGCAGCCGTGCAGGCCGCTGAAAACGCCAAAGACAGCGAACTCTACCGTCACCACTTCGAACTGGAGTCTGACCTTTCGCTCTATCTGGACGATGCACAAATCGAAGCCATTAAAGACGGCATGACCTACGGAGTGCTCAAAGTGACCTACGACGCACAGTGTGACATGATTCCGACGCTGAAGGACTTCGAAAAGAAGCAAATCCTGGCTTGGCTGAAGGAGGCGCGTGAGTATGCGATGGATGCTGAAAACTCCAACAAGAAGCATGCTGCTTTCGGCAAATACAAGGGTCGCATCAACAACTACCTGTCAAAGCAGGGATATGACTTGACCAAAGAGCGCGAAGCATGGAAAAAACGTGTGGAAGCGCGTGGAGACAGACTCTAAACATGGCTTTTAACCTACATGCATATATAGGAAACAAGCACAGATCTTTAAAATGTTATAATTGATTAGTTAGACTTATCAAGCTGTCCCGATTGTGAAATTAGGACGGCTTTTCTTTTTGATTATGATGATTCTTTCATTCTCCATGCCTCGTTTTTCATTAAATTGCTTTTCTTTGCCCGACAAATCAAAAGAACGACAAAAAGCATGTCTACGATTATCTATCCTTCCCCCATTTTTGGTCCCGTACACAGCCGACGGCTGGGAGTGTCGCTGGGCATCAACCTGATGCCGGGTGACGGCAAAGTGTGTACGTTTGATTGCATCTACTGTGAATGCGGATTCAATGCCGACCACCGCACACACCTGCGCCGTCCCACCCGGAAAGAGGTACGTGAAGCGCTCGAAGCCCGTCTGCAAGACATGAAGGCTAACGGGCCGGCACCCGATGTGTTGACCTTTGCCGGCAACGGTGAACCGACAGCTCATCCGCACTTTCCCGAAATCATGGACGACACACTGGCTCTGCGCGACCGCTATTTTCCGGCTGCCAAGGTGAGTGTGCTGAGCAACTCGACCATGCTCCACCGACCGGATGTGGTGGCTGCCTTGAAGCGCATCGACAACAACATCTTGAAGCTCGACACCGTGGATGCAGACTATATCCGCAGGGTCGACCGCCCTACCGGAGCGTATGACGTTCAGAAAATCATCGAACAACTGAAAACTTTCCAAGGGCATCTCATCATCCAAACCATGTTCATGAAAGGCACACACGACGGAATCTCCGTAGACAACACGAGTGACCGCTACGTCTTGCCTTGGATAGAAGCAGTAAAACAGATAGCACCCCGCCAAGTGATGATATACACCATCGCACGTGAAACTCCCGACCAACACCTCGAAAAAGCCACACATGAGGAACTCGACCGCATCGCCACTCTTCTGCGCGAGGCCGGCTTGAACGTGTCAGTGTCATATTAAAAAGAAAGAGATACACACAGAAACACGGAGATACAGAGGAAATATAAACTCTGTGTCTCCGTGTCTTTGTTTTCAATTCCTGTTTTACTACACGCTATTATTAAAATCTTACTCTCACTTGCAACTGGAGGTCTTGCTTGCGATGTCCTTCTATCTCCTGTGTGCCCGAACCGATGCTGTCGCGGTCAAAATAGTCGGTATAAACATATTTGGCAATTACTGTGAACAGGCTGTTCACATCCCAACTTCCCCAAAGGTAGGCATGCACTCCACGCCCGTAATTGGAAGGAAAAGAAAACGTATAAAGCATACCTCTTTCATAAGAATAAACTCTTGTATCATAACTGTCTGTATGAAAATAACTGCCGCCAAATTCGCACTGAAAACGCTTTGTCGACGGTCTCCAGACAACAGACTGTGACAGTTGATAACCCTGTTCTTTACCATCGGTTATGAAGGAGGTTTGCACATAATCGAGCGTAGTTTTCAACAGCCATTCAGAAGCAGTCTGCCAGTTCAGTTGTGCCTTGACCGTATGGCGATTATTCGATGCGACTCCCTTGCGTCCGTCGTCTTCCAGCGTAAAATCTTTTCCTTTACTTTTAAAACGATAACGCAGCAACCAGTTGACAGATTTTCCGGCATGACCGGTAAACTGCGTGAACACCTCCACTCCCCTCGAACCGGCCACAGACACTCCGTATTTCGGAGCAGGAAAACGGAAGCAATCCACATAGGCCGTCGCCTTCAAACGGTCGCCCAACAAGGCTTCCACTCCCATATAAGCACCATTCTCATTGCGTACACGTCCGCCTTCCTCGAAAGCACGTGCATGGATACCTTCAAAATCCTTTGCATAATAACGATGAAGGAAAAGCATGTTGAAAGAAGGGGAAAGACGATAGGCCAAAGCATTGAGCGTAGCCAATGCCCCATTGCCTCCAACGGCAGTTTCACCAATGAGGGAGAAACGATGCAAATCCCAGCGGTAATCCACACCAAATGCGGCAAACTCACGCCCATGCGGGTCATATTGTTGATAAGAACGTGAAGGTTTGAACGCCCTGTTGAAAACTGTATAAACACCTGTCAAACCAATGTTGAACACAGGAGTTTCATAAGATAAATGCATGCCTGCCAAATGATTGCGTACATTATTCTTCTTCGACATCTCCAACGGTGTGCGATGATAGCCATCAGTTTTCAACGAAGTTATGAACCCATCTTTGAGTGTGGCGTCACGTTCGCGAAACGAATAAAATCCTGTCAATTCCATCCGTCCAAACCGCCACGCAGCGGCCAATCCACGCAGATAGTCATTTTCACCCGTAGAAGAATGCTTCTTAATGCCTTTGTTGCTGCTATATATCCCTGACAAGACCGACTGTTTGCCCAAAGTAAACTGATTGTTCATCACCAAACCCTGTCCAAAGCTCAAACGATAGTTACCCAATGCCAATGTTCGCATCCGGCCTATGTCGTGCAGTATGAGATAGTAGGAATAAAAGTCATATCCCTTGTTTCCATGACTGAAGAAGGGTTCACCGGCATCATTTTCGGCCACAAGACCGGCCGACAGCCGCGTGCCGTAGTTATATTGATAGCAAACGGAGTGATAAAAACGCACTCCTAAATAGCGCCGGTTGGGATACTGCTCCAGCACATCAGACGGATATTCATAATATCCTTTGCGATAATAGAAAGGAATGTCCATACGAGCCACGACTTCATGCTTGCCATATTTACACAAGTTTTTCCATCGCAGAGAAGACGATTGTTCTCCATGTTCCTTGGTTTCATCCACATAGACAAACAGGAAAAGCATGGCCCGTGTGTCATAATCCAATCCTTTAACCAATTGAAGTTCGGAAAGGGTCAACAAAGGCTTGTGTACATAAACATAAGCCAACAGTTCTTCAACTTGCTGTGGAGAAAGGAAAGGAAGAGTTTCAAGCTGTTCACGGGTCACTTCATTCAGATTGAACGGATGAGCATGACGCTCGGCAAGTTCTTCGTACAGGTATTCCCAAGAAGCCTGTTCTTGTTCTTCATCCACCATCATACGCTCAACAAATTCTTCCCATGTCAGCGACTGACCCATTGACTTATCAACAAGTGTAAACAGTAAAAGACAACTTATGAACAAAACTTTCGACCGAATTTTAATAGGTGATGCGAACAAAGCATGATATACTCTCTCCATTGGTATCAGATTTAAAAACGATTTCAAAAGTAATTGAAAGACTAAGAGAAAACAAATAAAAAGGAAAATTCTTTCTACCAAAACTTCTACCTTTGTACACATGAAAGCTTTGCACTTCATCATTGTCCTGTTCATAACTGGCCTTATCGGTATGAACAATGTGTCGCATGCACAAAAGAAGGATACGATTCCCCCTACCGGACTCACCGTGAGCCGCACGGTCTATGAGGGGGACAGCATCACGCGTGTGGACTTCTACCCGTTGCGTGTCTATCCGAAACTGACTTTCAAGAACCGTCGTCGCGAGCAGGCATATTACAAACTCATCCGTGATGTGAAACGCACGCTCCCCTTGGCACGCATGATACGAAATCTGCTCATAGAAACCTATGAGGAAATGATGGAACTACCTGAAAACAAGCGCGACGAATACATCAAACAACGGGAAAAGGATTTAAAGAAACACTACACGCCGATGATGAAAAAGCTCACATATGCACAAGGAAGACTGCTCATCAAACTGGTCGACCGTGAATGCAACCAGACGAGTTATGACATCGTAAAGGCTTTCTTCGGCCCGTTCAAAGCCGGATTTTACCAAACATTTGCCTCTCTTTTCGGTGCCAACCTGAAGAAAGAATATGACCCTGAGAATGACGATGCACTCACAGAAAGGGTCATCCTCATGGTGGAAAGCGGGCAATTATAAAACCCAATCAAGCTGTTTGCTTTCAAAAAGCCTCTTCTGAAGGAGAGACTTGACGAGGCCATTTTTTAAACATCTCCCAAATGACCATGCCGGCAGTAACGGAAACATTGAGCGAATGTTTCGTGCCATATTGAGGGATTTCCAAGCATCCGTCGCAGCTGTCCACCACATCCTGACGCACTCCTTTCACCTCATTGCCCAGCACCACAGCATAACGTTTGCCGTCTTCCAACTGAAAGTCTTGCAGCATGATGCTTCCTTCGGCCTGCTCCACTGCATAGACTGTGTAACCGGCAGCCCGCAACGCATGCACGGCATCGGCCGTATCCTTATAATAAGTCCACTCCACACTGTCTTCTGCCCCCAAGGCAGTTTTGTGTATTTCCGGTTGAGGGGGAACAGCCGTGATGCCACACAGACAGATACGCTCCACACGGAAGGCATCCGATGTGCGGAACACCGCCCCCACATTGTGCAGGCTGCGCACATTGTCGAGCACCACCACCAGTGGCATCTTGTCGGCCTGTTTAAACTCGTCCACCGTCAGGCGGTGCATCTCCGTTATCTTGAGCTTTCTCATCGTTTATCTGTTCTATAATGCATCTCAATGAATCGTGCCTGCAAAGATAAGACAAAACTGTTCATAAGCTGTCGAAAAGCAGACAAACCGCAGTCAAAAACCTGTCGATAGGTTGTGAAAAGAAGAGTGGGACAAAAGGTTGGGAATATGAAATAAAATTATATACCACACTTCTCCATACATGACCAACTTTTTAAGCGGAAAGTTTCACGGCTCGTTTCAACAGCTTATTCACACCCTGACGGACTGCCGAAAGATTAAAAGTTATCGACAGAAAAGGTTATCAACAAAACCTCAAGAGTGAAGAAACATCCACTGAATAGCAAGTATTTATATGGAAAATACATTGTTGATTCTGCTTTCATAATTCATTCTTTGATGATGATAACTTATTGTGCAAGAAAAACGCCTTTTTTCTTCTGACACAATCAACAGCATATCATCATCATCATTTTCTTTAGAATAAAAATAAAAAGAGAATATAATATAAATATATGTGTCGATAAGTGAGAGGGGAGAATGTTTTCCTTTTCCCACCCCTTTAGGGTGGCCGACAGCGGAGTCTATTCCGTGGTCGGGCGGAAAGGAGGGCGGGTGAGCACGGAAAGGAAGGCCAGGTCAGGCCGTGTCTATGGCGAATTTAAGCACAAAGGCAAGAAGACGCGGCGCGTATCGTTAGTTGACTTGCACACGATACATGCTTTTTACGGGTCTTCCTGCCTCTGTGGTCAAAGTCCGAGCTTTTTGGAGATGTCCAGCATACGCTCAATGGGTTTGACGGCGCGTGCGGCAATGTCCGGGTCGACTTCGATGGACGGTGACTCGTCACGCAGGCAGGCGTAGAGCTTTTCCATCGTGTTCAAGCGCATGAAGTTGCACTCGTTGCAAGCACACGTGCCTGCATTGGGAGGCGCAGGGATGAAGTCTTTGTCGGGGCACTGTTTGCGCATCTCGTGCAGGATGCCAGACTCCGTGGCCACGATGAAGCGGCGGCAGGGACTCTTCACGGCATGTTTCAGCAGGGCAGCCGTTGAACCGATGACGTCGGCCAGCTTCAGCAAGGCGCCTTTGCATTCCGGGTGAGCCAGCACCTCGGCGTCGGGATATTGTGCTTTCAGTTCCACAATCTTTTCAACGGAAAACTGTTCATGCACGTGGCAGGCACCGTCCCAGAGCAGCATTTGACGGCCTGTGATGGCGTTAATGTAGTTGCCCAGGTTGCGGTCCGGTCCGAAGATGATGGGCGTGTCTTGAGGAAAACTTTCCACTATTTGGCGTGCATTGCTCGATGTCACCACCACGTCTGTCAGTGCCTTTACTGCGGCCGACGTGTTCACGTAGGAGATGACCGTGTGTTCCGGGTGTGCCTTCACGAAGTCGGCAAAGCGGTCGGCCGGGCAACTGTCGGCCAGCGAGCAGCCTGCGGCCACATCAGGCACGAGCACTTTCTTGTCCGGGCAGAGAATCTTGGCTGTTTCGCCCATGAAGTGTACGCCGCACATCACAAGAATGTCGGCTGTGCAGCGTGAGGCCCATTGGGCCAGTGCCAGACTGTCGCCCACAAAGTCGGCCATGTCTTGAATGTCACTTTCCTGATAGTAATGAGCCAGGATGACGGCATTCTTTTCTTTGCGCAATCGGTTTATTTCTTCTTTCAAGTTCATTGTGTATATGAGTTAGTCGTTAGCCATTCGGTATGCAGAAAATATAAACACCTGTCAATATCGTTATTGACAGGTGCAAAATTAAGTATTTCGGATATTTAAGAATACTCTTGGTTATGTTTTTGACACGAAAGAGACCACTTTTCAACATTCATTGGCCGTTTTTCAGGAAGTCCACCAGCTTTTGCACGGCACGTGCCCGGTGGCTGATGTGGTTTTTCACGTCGCCCAGCTCGGCAAATGTTTGACTGTATCCGTCGGGGACGAACACAGGGTCGTAGCCGAATCCGCCGTTGCCGTGCGGCTCGGTGATGATGGTTCCGTTGACAATGCCCTCAAATTCGTAGGTCTGTCCGTTGCGGATGAGGGCAATGACCGTGCGAAAGCGTGCCCGTCGGTTGTCCACTCCTTGCAGACGTGTGAGCAGTTTCTTCATGTTTGCCACAGCGTCGTGTCCCTCACCGCCTGCATAGCGTGCCGAGTACACGCCCGGTTCGCCGCCGAGAGCCTCCACTTCCAGTCCTGTGTCGTCTGCAAAGCAGTCCGTGCCGAAATGTTCATTGACGTAGCGAGCTTTAATCAAAGCATTTTCCTCAAGAGTTTTCCCTGTTTCTGGAATGTCTGCATGGCAGCCGATGTCTCGCAGGCTCATCAGTTCGATGCGTTCGCCAAGCATGGCAGCCACTTCTTCCAGCTTGTGGGCATTGTTGGTTGCAAAAACGAGTTTTTCTTTCATAATCATGTTCATTAATATTGGTTGGAAGAAAAAGACCGCAGCGTTTCCGTTATGAGTGGGAAGGCTGCGGTCACAAAAATCAGGTTTAATATGTACAGTATGAGTTTTTCAGTTCTATTTCACTTTTATCTTGTCGAAGCCTTCTCCAAATACACCGATGACGGCACTCTGTGAAACGAAGGCTTTGGGGTCAATGGCTTTCACAAGCCTGAAGATGTTGGTCGATTCTCGCTTTTTAGCCAGAATGACGATGACTTTCACATTATGTTTGCTATACCATCCTATGCCGTCAAGCAGGGTTACCCCCCTGTGGATGTGGTGAGTCACGGCGTCGGAGATTTTCTCATACTCCTTTGAGAAAATGAGAAATTGCACCGATTGTCTGGCATTGTTGACCACATAGTCGATGCACAGACCGATGACGATGAGCGTGCTGTAACCGTAAACCACCTTTTCAACGGTGTAGCCCGGGATGAAAAAAGAAGACGAGATGATGCAAAGGTCGCAGAGCATGGTCATACGTCCGAACGTAACGTCGCGATATTTGTTGACGATGGCGGCGATGATGTCTGTTCCTCCCGTACTTCCATTGTGTATAAAGGCAATGCCTAATCCTATGCCGCAGAGTGCGGCTCCCACAATGACAGCCATGAACGGTTCATTGCCTACGAGTGAGAGGGCATTGCCCTGGTCGTCGACAATGATTCGCTGCAGGAACCACAACAGGAAGTAAAGCACTCCGATGCCGTAGATGGTTTTCAGGCAAAACTTCCAGCCCAGTATCTTCAGTGCAAAGATGAGCAGAATGATGTTGATGAACACGTATGTGTTTTGGATGGGGATTCCCGTACTGTAATAGATGATGGCGGAAATACCCGTCACACCACCGGTGGTGATTTTGTTTGGAATGAGAAATCCGGCCCATCCAAGAGCATACATGATCAGTCCGAACGTGATGAACAAATAGTCCTTGACTTCTGTCCACACGCTAGTAAAGGCTATAGGTTTAAATTTGTTCATACTATACTTTGATGTTTAATTCGAATCAAGCGATGACCATGTTCACAATCTTCTTTGGCACGATGATGACTTTCTTCACCGTCTTTCCTTCAAGGTATTTCTGTGAAGCTTCATGCGTGCGTACGGTTTGTTCGATGGTAGCGTTGTCGGCATCAGCCGGGAAGTCGAGCGTGAAGCGGGCCTTTCCGTTGAATGAGACGGTATATTTCACAATGTCTTCTTTCAGGTAGTCTTCGTTGCACACGGGCCATTCTGCATCGCACACTGAAGTGGTGTGTCCCAGCTTCTCCCAAAGTTCTTCGCTCAGGTGAGGAGCAAAGGGAGCGAGCAGGATGATAAGGTCGGTCAGGATGGCTTTCTTGTTGCACTTCTGCTGGCCCAGTTCATTCACACAAATCATGAAGGCACTTACAGACGTGTTGTAAGAGAAGTTTTCAATGTCGACCGTCACTTTCTTGATGAGCTTATGAATGGACTTCAGCTCGTCACGTGTCGGCTCGCCTTCTTCGGTGGGGAGAAATTCTCCTTTGCGGCTGTAGAAGAGTGACCAGAGTTTCTTCAGGAAGCGGTGCACGCCATCAATGCCGTTGGTGTCCCACGGTTTCGACTGTTCCACCGGTCCGAGGAACATCTCATACATACGCAGTGTGTCGGCACCATACTTTTCGACAATCATGTCGGGGTTGACAACGTTGTACATCGATTTGCTCATCTTCTCCACAGCCCATCCGCAGATGTATTTGCCGTCTTCGAGAATGAACTCCGCTGTGGCATACTCCGGACGCCAGGCTTTGAATGCTTCAATGTCGAGCACGTCATTGGCGACGATGTTCACATCCACGTGGATGGGAGTGACGTCGTATTGGTCTTTCAGACCGAGGGAAACAAAAGTATTGGTGTCTTTGATGCGATAGACAAAGTTGCTTCGTCCTTGAATCATGCCTTGGTTGACCAGTTTTTGGAATGGTTCTTCCTTAACGCTCACGCCGAGGTCAAAGAGGAACTTGTTCCAGAAACGGGAATAGATGAGGTGGCCGGTGGCATGTTCCGTGCCGCCTACGTAGAGGTCTACGTTCTGCCAGTATTCAACGGCTTGGCGGGACAAGAGTGCCTTGTCGTTGTGGGGATCCATGTAGCGCAGGTAGTAGGCAGACGAACCGGCGAAGCCCGGCATGGTGTTCAGTTCGAGGGGGAACACCGTGCTGTTGTCAATGCAGGAGTTGTCGGTTACGCAGTTGTTGGCCGTGTCCCATGCCCAGCGGGTGGCATGTCCCAGGGGCGGTTCGCCGGTTTCTGTGGGCAGGAACTTGTCCACTTCGGGAAGTTCCAGCGGCAAACACTCTTCAGGAATCATGTGAGGCATGCCGTCCTTGTAGTAGACGGGGAACGGTTCGCCCCAATAACGCTGACGGCTGAAGATGGCGTCACGCAACCGGTAGTTCACTTTCACACGGCCCAGATTGTGCTCTTTGACGTATTCTTTGGTGCGGGCGATGGCTTCTTTCACAGTGAGTCCGTTGAGCACGAGAGAACCCTCTTCAGCTTTCTCTGAAGAAGCCGGCGAATTGATGATGATGCCTTCCTTGGCATCGAAGCTCTCTTCGCTCACGTCGCACCCTTCGATGAGCGGACGTATTTCCAGTCCGAAGTGCTTTGCAAAAGCATAGTCGCGGCTGTCGTGGGCGGGAACGGCCATGATGGCTCCCGTTCCGTAGCCAGCCAGGACGTAGTCGCTGATCCATACGGGGATGGCTTCGCCTGTCATGGGGTTGATGGCATATGAGCCGGTAAACACACCCGTCACGCGGCGGTCGGCAATGCGCTCGCGTTCGGTACGCTTCTTGGTGGCTTCCAGATAGGCTTCCACTTCGGCACGCTGGTCGTCGGTCGTCACTTGCGGCACGAGTTCACTTTCAGGTGCAAGCACCATGAATGTGACACCGAAGATGGTGTCGGCACGGGTGGTGAAGATGGTGAACTCCACATCGCTGTCCTTGATGCGGAAGCGCATTTCCGTACCCTCCGAGCGGCCTATCCAGTTGCGTTGGGTTTCCTTTAGAGAGTCGGTCCATTCCAGTGTATCCAGTCCGTCAAGCAGACGCTGGGCGTAGGCGGACACGCGCAGGCACCATTGGCGCATCTTCTTCTGCACGACGGGATATCCTCCACGTTCCGACACGCCGTCAACCACCTCGTCATTGGCAAGCACTGTGCCCAGCTTGGGGCACCAGTTGACCATCGTCTCGCCCAGGTAGGCAATGCGGTAGTTCATCAGTGTCTCCTGTTGTTCCTTTTCGCTTTTGGCTTTCCATTCATCGGCCGTGAAGCAGAGTTCTTCGCTGCAAGCGGCGTTCACTCCTTCCGTGCCGTTGGTTTCAAAAGCCTTCACCAGTTCGTCAATGGGGCGTGCCTGCTTCCTGTCGTTGTCATAATAGCTTTTGAACATGCGGATGAAAGCCCACTGTGTCCAGTGGTAATATTCCGGGTCGCACGTGCGCACTTCACGGTCCCAGTCAAACGAAAAACCAATCTTGTCAAGCTGTTCGCGATAGCGGTTGATATTGTTTACCGTTGTGATGGCCGGATGCTGTCCGGTCTGGATGGCATATTGCTCGGCCGGCAGACCGTAGGCGTCATATCCCATCGGGTTGAGCACGTTGAACCCTTGGAGCCGCTTGTAGCGGGCATAAATGTCTGAAGCGATGTATCCCAGCGGATGGCCCACATGAAGTCCGGCTCCCGACGGATAGGGGAACATGTTGAGCACATAGAATTTCTTCTTTGATTCGTCTTCCGTCACCCGGTAGGTCTGTTGGTCAATCCAGCGCTGGTGCCATTTCTTCTCAATCTCTCTGAAATTGTATTCCATTGCGATTATTGTTTTGTTTGATGTTTGTTATTATAATAATGTGCAAAGATAGAGGTTTCCAGCGAAGTAGAAAGAATGAAAAATAAAGAATTGCATGACATGTCGGTTCTCGTCAGGATTCAGACGCACTTGTGAGTATGTGAGTTTTTTACTTGTTTTGCGGACAGATATTTTCCTTAACATAAACCGATTCTGAACCTGATGAAACTGACAGACATTAAGACAGACCATCCTCACTACCCCTTTGTAGAAAGGCTCTTTCTGGATGCTTTTCCCGAGAGCGAGCGCCGTCCTGTGGATGCCCAGCGGCGCAACGTTGATGAAAACGAATCTTTTCACTGCTATCTGTTTGGCGAGCACGACGGACTCCCCGCCGGTTTCATCACCGTGTGGAGGCTCGACGGATTCTGCTATGTCGAGCATTTTGCCGTTGACCCGGCGCTCCGTAATGGGGGATATGGTTCGCGCGTCATGCAGCGGCTGTTGCAGGAATTGCCCCTGCCCGTTGTGCTGGAAGCCGAAGTGCCGACCGACGACCTGAGCCGTCGCCGTGTGGGTTTCTATGAACGTCAGGGCTTCCGCGTGTGGGACAAGGACTATGTGCAGCCTCCTTATCGTCCCGGTGGAGACTCCCTGCCTCTTTACTTGATGGTGGCCAACGAGTCTGACACCATGCCTTCACTCGATGCCGTGCGCCGTGCCATCTATCGTGAAGTCTACGAAGTGGATTTCCTTTGAAGACTCCTGCCCGTGAAGGGTCTTTATTCCGCCCGTGTCCGCCCTCCTTTCCGCCCGACCACCGAAAGGAAGGCGGGCACGGGCGGACTCCTTTCCGCTCATGCGCCGGACAGAAGAAATGCAAGCTGCTTGTTGTCAGATGATTACGGCGAGCCGTCCGCAGAGGCATTGAACAGTGGGTGTGCCCCCTTGCAGGCAGACGGGGCAGACATGGAAACCAGCATGGGGAAATTATTGTTTCTTTAGACAATCTTATAAAACGAGTTGTAATATAATTATAAATTAAAAGCAGGGAACCGTGAGAAACACACCTTAATTATATGAAAGCAAACAGGCACCGAAATAGAAACGAAATAGAATTGTTAAATATTAAAGGTGAAAAAGAAGAAATTTATTATAAAGTTTGGCACATATTTATAATTCGATAATTTTGCAGCGACTATTTAGTTTTTTATATTATGGAAAAAAGAGAAAAATCAATGCATGCAAAGCGATTTCCACAGAACTACACTCGTGTGAGTTCATTTTTTGGTTTGAGCCTTTTCGCTATGCTGTTTTCGTCGCCTGTAATGGCGGCAAATTCGTTAGGGGGGGGTAGTTTTCCGTCTGATTCTCAGCGAGTTCAACAATCACAAGGCGTTGTTGGATTAGTTTTGGATGAGTATGGAGAACCGATGATTGGCGTTTCAGTCATGGTCAAAGGCAGCAATACGGGTGCAAGCACCAACCTTGATGGCCGCTTTCGCTTGGCTGTGAATGAAAATGTTACACTGGTGGTTTCCTACATAGGCTACGTCACCACAGAGGTGGAAGCCGTGCCGGGCAGGGAACTCGTCATTCGTCTCCAGCCGGACACCCAGATACTTGAAGAAGTGGTGGTCACCGGTTATGGTACTTTTAAGAAATCGGCCTATGCCGGTTCTGCTGCAACTGTGAGGACGGCAAAACTGGAAGATGTCCCCACAACCAGCATCGGTGATTTGTTGCAAGGTGCAGCCCCCGGTGTGCAGATAAGCAGCGGTTCAGGACAGCCGGGTTCGGCCGTTTCGCTGAACATCCGAGGCATGGGTTCGTTCAATGCCTCCAATTCACCGCTCTATGTCATCGACGGTGTTCCCGTCATCTCAGGCGACGTGTCTTCACTGGGCACTGATGCCGGTTTTGACATCATGTCCACCATCAGCACTTCCGACATTGAAAGCATCACGGTCATCAAAGATGCCGCTGCGGCATCCATGTATGGTTCGCGTGCTGCAAACGGTGTGGTGCTCATTACAACCAAGCGTGGAAAGGTGGGTAAGCCATCAATTTCACTGAAGGCTGACTGGGGATATTCCGACTATGCAATGGACTATCGCCCCATAATGAATGGAGAGCAACGCCGTGAGTACATTTACAATGCATTGAAAGCAGGTCAGCTGCGCGATGGTAAAACGGAAGAAGAAGCCATTGCTTATGCCGATTCGGAGATTGATGATTATGCTCCGATTCCGTGGTGCGGATTTGTTGACTGGGATGATGTTCTTTTCCAAAGAGGCACGCATCAGACCTATGAGGCTTCCATATCCGGCGGTACGGATCGTTTCACTTACTACACGTCACTTTCTTATCTCGACCAGGAAGGCATCACGCTCAATTCCGGCCTGAACCGTCTGAGTGCACGTGTGAACCTGGAATATAAGGCCACCGACAAGCTGAAGTTCGGATCAAACACGTTGTTCTCGCGTGTGAATCAGGATGTGTATAGTGAAGGAACTTCCTACACTTCACCTTTCTATAGTTCACGAAATGCAGTGTCGCCTTCCGACCCTGTCTACAACGAAGACGGAACCTGGAACCGTGAGCTGATTCGTATCGCTGACCGTAACCCACTGCTCTCGATGACGTATGACACCAACCGGGAATACATTACGCGTCACTTCAATACTTTCTATGGAGAATATGAATTCATTCCGAACCTGAAGTTCAAAAGTACCATCAGCTATGATTACAATATCAGCAAAGGTAAGGAATGGGATGACCCCCGCACTTCTAATGGTGACGACGAGAACGGCATCATGTATCAGAACATGTATGAGCGCACAAAACTGGTGTGGGCCAACCAGCTGTCTTACAACACGACAATCGCCGAAAAGCACCATTTGGACGGTTTGATTGGTTATGAGCTTGATGACCAGTATCGTGAGTACATCAGCGGCGAAACCAATAATTTTGCCAGTGCCAGCAAGAACAGCTTGGGCAACGGTGCAACGGTGGTTTCCGCCAGCGGCTCGAACCAGCGTACTCGCCTGGTGTCTTACCTGGGCCGTGCCAACTACGATTACATGAACAAGTATTTCGTGGGAGGAAGTGTCCGTATTGACGGCAGTTCGCGCCTGGCGCCTTCAAACCGTTGGGGCACGTTCTGGTCTGTTTCAGGAGCATGGCGCGTCATTGAAGAAGACTTCATGAAACCCGTGTCTAATTGGCTGACCGACTTGAAGCTCCGTGCTTCTTATGGTGTGAATGGCACCCTGCCGTCTGACTATTACGGCTACATGGGATTGCTGAGCATCTCATCGGGTTATATGGGCAATCCGGCCTACACGTTGTCGCAAATTGCAAACGATGATTTGTCGTGGGAAACGAACTACAATTTCAACATCGGTGTGGACTTCTCACTTTGGAACCGGTTGAACATCACGCTGGAATATTATACACGAACCACCAAAAACCTGCTCATGGACTATCCCGTTTCCATGACTACCGGCTATGAAGACTATCTGTATAACATTGGTAAAGTGAGAAACAGAGGTGTGGAACTGGAGATTACATCCAAGAACTTCGAAACCAAAGACTTCAGCTGGAGCACAACTTTCTCGTTGTCTCACAACAAGAACAAGATTGTTACGCTTGACGGCACCCAGACTGAAATCATCAGTGGTTCGCAGATTCGCAAGGTGGGATATTCTTACCGCACATTCTATTTGATTGAGTTCGCAGGCATCAATCCGGATACGGGTGCGCCTCAGTTCTATACGAACGAACTGGATGAAAATGGAAATTACATCAAGGAAATCACGGAAAATCCTGACCTTGCACAACGCATCCCCTACAAACATGCAGAACCGGTGGTAACGGGCGGTTTGTCTAACACGCTTCGTTATAAGTGGTTTGACTTGAACTTCATGTTTACTTACCAGTTTGGAGGTTATTCTTACGACACGTGGGCACAGAAGACTGAACACGGTGGTGACGACCTGGAGGCCAACATCCCGACATATTATCTGAATTCGTGGAAAGAACCGGGCGACATCACACAGTATGAACTCTTTATCGAAGATCCGGAATACCCGATGTCAGACTATGCGACAACACGCCGTGTGCACAGCACAGACTTCATTCGCTTGAAGAACCTGACGTTAGGATTCACCTTCCCGAAAAACTGGACGAAGAAATTTGGTGTGGAAAACTTACGCATCTATGCATCAGGCAACAACTTGTGGACATGGGCTAAGTATGATTATTATGATCCGGAAGCAGTGGAAAGCGGAACAGCCATCTGGGGAACACCGCCGCTGAAAACAATGACTTTCGGTATTAACATTAATTTCTAACTCAACAAAAACGATAAAGCATGAAAATCAGAGAATATATATTGGCCGGTGCCATGCTGCTGATGGGTTCTTCATGTGGCAATGATTGGCTCAACCTGGACCCCTCGACATCCATCCCGACAGATGGAGCTGTAACACAACTCAGTGACGTGGAGATGTTGCTGAATGGCATCTATGACACGATGCAGGATGCTTATGCATACACGGGTCGTCTGGTCTATTATGGCGATGCCACCGGTGACGACATGCAGGCATACAGCGCAACTAAACGTACGGCAGATGCTTATATGTTTAGTTACACAAAGGATACGTCGCCTTCCAGTTATTGGAAATATCCGTACGAGATTATTACCTTATGCAACTATATCCTTGACTCGATTGATGATTTGGATGATGAAGGTGAAGAAGAACTTCGCGATTCTTACAAGGGAGAGGCCTTGGCACTGCGGGCTATGGCTTTGTTTGATTTAACCCGTCTGTATGGTTATCCCTACAAGAAAGACAACGGTGCTTCACTGGGAGTGCCAATTATCACCACGGAAATCGACAAGGATGACAAACCTTCACGCAACACTGTGGCCGAATGTTATGACCAGGTCATTGCAGACTTGAAAGAGGCGGCAGAGCTGATGAACAATGACGAAGGTGAGGCCTATAACAAAGGACACATCAACCGTTGGGGAGCTCTCACACTGTTGAGCCGCGTTTACCTCTATCATGGTGACGACGCTTTGGCACTGAGCACAGCCGAGGAAGCCATCAGCGGAGCTGAAGCTGAGGGATATGCCCTCTGGACCAATGCCGAATATGCCACAGCATGGTCAAACGACGCCAGTGAATCAACAAAGGGAGAAGTCTTGTTTGAAATTGTCAACACGACAGACGACAGCCCCGGAAAGGAATCCCTGGGTTATCTGCATAGTGAGGATGGCTATCGTGACATCATCGCAACTTCCAGCTTCTATGTCATGATGGTTTCTGATGACGAGGATGATGTGCGCAATGAGTTGTTCCATTATTACAGCC
>CAZOKL010000032.1:0-6039 GCA_964580305.1 uncultured Bacteroides sp. | reverse complement strand
ATGGTTTCTGATGACGAGGATGATGTGCGCAATGAGTTGTTCCATTATTACAGCCATCATCAATTCATCTACAAATATCAGCCCCAGGAAGGCGAAACCGTGGAAGATGCAAACATCCCGTTGCTCCGCCTGTCTGAAACCTATCTGAATGCTGCCGAGGCTGCCGTCAAGACGGGCAACAATGAAAAGGCCGTGAAGTATCTCGACGCCATTGTCAACCGTGCCAATCCCGAGAAAACAGTTCAGGGAACGACGGTGGATTTAGACCGCGTCATGCTTGAACGCCGCAAAGAGCTGGTGGGTGAAGGGCATCGCATGTTTGATGCCCTGCGTGACGGTGGCTACGTTCATCGTGAAGATGTCGAACTCGACGAGGAGGATCCGTTATATGACGACATCAGCAGCACCGAGCACTTGGTGAGCAGCTCAGAGAAGATGATTTTCAACTGGGACTATTACAAGTGCGTATTGGCCGTCCCCAAGGCTGAGATTGATGCTAATCCGAACATAACGCAAAATCCCGGATATGATGCTGCAACGGATTAACAGACTTTAATGACACAATGAATGATTGGACATCTGTCTCCCGACGTAGAGAGAATGGATTGTCCAATCTTTATTTATAAAAACAAAGCAAATCTTATAATCTTGATAATATGAAAAAGCTTAGTGTTCTTTCCCTGTTGCTTGCCCTGTGCTTCCCGATATGGGCAACACAAACGGCTGACAAATCAGTGCAGCTTGATTCCATTCTTACGGCTGACGGACCGTACATTCTCTATCAACCGGACAATTCGGTGCGCATTGTCAGCGTCACGTCTGATGGTGTTATCGAAGACAAGTTCCTTCCCTCGTTGCCATCTGATACGGTATTCAATATCATTTCTCATGACGGAAAGCATCATTTCGAAGTGAAACTCCATGAGATTGAACGCCCTCACTGGCAGACCACACAGCCGGATAAGATATTTGTCATGTCCGACCCTCATGGAAATCTTGACTGTGTCATCAGTCTGCTTCAAGCCAATGGCGTCATTGACGCAGACTATCATTGGAGTTTTGGTGCCAATCAGCTGATGGTTATCGGCGATGTGGCAGACCGTGGCAATGATGCCATACAGATTTATTGGCTTCTCTACAAGTTGGAGGAGGAGGCCAGACAAGCTGGTGGCAGAGTGGACTTTATGCTTGGAAATCATGAACCGATGGTTCTGATGGACGACTTGCGCTACACTAAACCAAAATATAAGAAACTTGCTGAAAGGTTAGGAATGCCCTATCCGGCCTTATTGGGCCCGACATCGGAGTTGGGACGTTGGTTCTGTACGCGCAATACCATGCACCTGACCGGGCCGTTCCTTTTCGTTCATGCTGGGTTGAGCAAGGAATTCTTGGACCACGATTTGGACATTCCCACGGTCAACGAGAACATGAGTCTGGGATTATATAAGAAAAAAGCGGAGCGAAAAGAAGTGTCGCCGTTGGTATATTTCCTCTTCGGAAACAAAGGCCCTATCTGGTATCGGGGAATGGTGAAAGATGCTGAAAAATATGATCCTCTCGATGCAGACACTCTGAATCTCATCCTGAAACGCTATGAAGCCGAACGCATCATTGTGGGACATACAATCTTCGAAGATGTCTCGACTTTCTATGACGGGCGTGTGATTGGCGTCAATGTGGATAATGCAGAAAATCGTGCCGCCGGCAGAGGACGCGGCATCTTGATTGAGAAAGACTGCATTTACGTGGTTGGCGACAATGGCATTATGAGAAAGTTGTTTGAATAACCTTTTAATGTTATAGATAAAAATGGCGCAGATGACGCAGATTAATAATCCGCGTTGTCTGCGCCATCGGCGTATATAAATATGAGTAAAAACCTATATTCACTCCCTGCCGTGAGATGTCCGGGGGGAGAGGACTGGGGTGCTTAGTGCGCCTCCAGCCAGTTGGCACCCCAACCGCAGTCGGCCTCAAGGGGGACACGCAGGGGATAGGCACCTTGCATCTCCTCGATGACTATCTGCTGCACGCGTTCTTTCTCTTCGGGCAGGACGCTGAAGTTGAGTTCGTCGTGCACCTGAAGAATCATCTTCGAGCGGATGCCCTCCTGCATGAAGCGATGGTAGATGCGCACCATCGCCACCTTGATGATGTCGGCCGCACTTCCCTGGATGGGCGCATTGATGGCATTTCGTTCGGCATATCCGCGCACCACGGAGTTGTGTGAGAGAATGTCGGGCAGATAGCGCTTGCGCTTTGAGATGGTTTCCACGTAGCCCCTTTGGCGTGCCTCCTCGATGCTGCGTTCCATGTAGGCCTTCACGTGCGGATAGGTGCGGAAATATTCGTCAATGAGTTCCTTCGCTTCGCGCCGGTCCACATCCATGCGCTCGGCCAGTCCGAAAGCCGATATGCCGTAGATGATGCCGAAGTTGGCTGTCTTGGCCTTCGTGCGCTCGGCACGGGTCACCTCATCGATGGACTTCTTGTAGATTTTGGCTGCCGTTGCAGCGTGGATGTCATGCCCATTGCGGAAGGCCTCTATCATGTGCGGGTCTTGGCTCAGGTGGGCCATGATGCGCAGCTCAATTTGCGAATAATCAGCCGAGAAAAACTCGCAGCCGTCGTCGGGGATGAATGCCTTGCGTATTTCCTTGCCGTCCTCGTTGCGCACGGGGATGTTCTGTAGGTTCGGATTGCTTGAGCTGAGGCGGCCCGTGGCGGTCACCGTCTGGTTGAACGAGGTGTGGATGCGTCCCGTGCGGGGATTGACCAGTTTGGGCAGGGTGTCAATGTAGGTACTCAGCAGCTTGCGCAGTCCGCGATAGTCTAATATTTTCTCCACGATGGGGTGCTTCGTCTTGAGGCTTTCAAGCACCTCTTCTGAGGTGACATATTGTCCTTTGCTCTTGGTCTTCTTGGCTTTGTCGGAGATTTTGAGTTTGTCGAAGAGCACTTCGCCTACCTGCTTGGGCGAGGCGATGTTGAACTCCTCACCGGCCAACAGGTAGACTTCCTGCTCAATCTGGCGCATGCGGGCCGTGAAATGCTCCGATGTTTGGTGTAGGGCTTCCGGGTCGATGCGTACACCGTTACGCTCCATGTAGGCCAGCACGGGCACGAGGGGCATCTCTATTTCCTCAAACAGTCGACGGGCGTCGTGCTTGTCGAGTTCCTTTTCCAATATGTGTTTCAGTTTCAGTGTGACATCGGCGTCCTCGCAAGCATAGCGATAGACGTCGGTAGGAGGGAGGTCGCGCATGTTTTTCTGCTTGCGCCCCTTCGGTCCAATGAGTTCTTCGATGTGGATGGTGTGGTATTTGAGGTAGATTTCAGCCAGATAGTCCATGCCGTGGTGTAGTTCGGGCTGGAGCACGTAGTGGGCTATCATGGTGTCAAACATCGGACCGCGTACCTCTGCGCCATAGTGTCCCAAGACAAGAATGTCATACTTTATGTTCTGTCCTATCTTCAGGCTCTCCTCACGGGCATAGACCGGTTTGAAGCGGTCGACGATGCGTTGCGCTGCTTCGCGTTCGGGTGGAACGGGGACGTAGTAAGCCTCGTTCTCCTGAAGGCTGAAGCTCATGCCGACGAGCTCGGCCAGCATGGGCTCGGTATTGGTCGTCTCGGTGTCCAGGGCAAAGGCATCGGCTGAAAGCAGGCGGTGGATGAGTGCGTCGCAATCAGCTTCACTCTCCACAAGATGATAACGACAGGGCAGGTCGTCGAGAGTCAATAGGCGGGTGGAAGAGGACTCCTGCTCCTGCGGAGCGGCGTCGAACATGGCAAACAGCGTGCCTGGCTCAGCGGCTGGTGTAGGCTTTTCTTTTTTAAAGATTCGCTCAATGAGGTTCTTGAACTCCAGTTCCTCAAATAGGGAGCGGAGGGCCTCTTCGTCAGGTTGCGTGCGGGCAAGGGAGTCCATGTCGAGCGTAATGGGCACATCGGTTTTGATGGTGGCGAGAAACTTTGAGAAGCGTATCTGCTCGGCATTAGTTTCCACCTTCACGCGCAGTGCGCCTTTCAGCCGGTCGGTGCCGGCCAACAGTTTGTCGATGCTGCCGAATTCGGCGATGAGCTTCTGTGCCGTTTTTTCACCCACACCAGGACAGCCGGGGATGTTATCCGAGCTGTCACCCATGAGGCCCAGCAAGTCGATGACTTGTGAAGGATGTTCGATGCCGAACTTTGCTTTCACCTCCTCCACGCCCAGTGTGTCAAATTCCTTGTCGCCATAGCGCGGACGATACATGAACACATGTTCACTCACGAGTTGCCCGTAGTCTTTGTCGGGGGTCATCATGTAGGTATCAATGCCGCGGGTTCCGGCTTGCATGGCCAGTGTGCCGATGACATCGTCGGCCTCGTAGCCCGGCACTTCGAGGATGGGGATATGATAGGCGCGGATGATGTCTTTGATGATGGGGACTGACTGGCGGATGGCCTCAGGCGTCTCCTCACGTTGCGCTTTGTATTGTGTGTAGGCTTCGTGACGAAACGTAGGCCCTGCAGGATCGAAAGCCACACCGATATGGGTGGGTGACTGACGGTGAAGCACGTCCTCTAAAGTGTTGACAAAACCCAGGATGGCCGACGTGTTCTGACCTTTGGAATTGATGCGGGGATTTTTGATAAAAGCGTAATAGGCACGATAGATGAGCGCATACGCATCGAGTAAAAATAGTTTGTCCATCTTTATTCTTTAATAAAAATTCGGGTAAAAGTACGAAAAAAGCATATCCCTTTCTTTGTTTTATTATTACTTTTGCCTCTATAATTACGCTTTTTATGGAGAAAACAGCTGTTATTAGACGTCCGATAGAGAAGGAGATGGGCACCTTCCGTCAAGTGTTTGAAGAATCGTTGGAGACGACTAACCCCTTGTTGAAAGAAGTATTGACCTACATTCTCCGACGCAATGGGAAGATGATGCGACCGATGCTCACCATGCTTGTGGCCAAATCGTTCGGCGAGCTTTCACACGAGACCTATCATGCTGCTGCCACGATGGAAATGCTTCACACAGCCAGTCTTGTCCATGACGACGTGGTAGACGAGAGCGACGAACGTCGCGGACAGCCCTCTGTCAACTCGACCTATAACAATAAAATCTCCATCCTTGTGGGTGACTACCTGCTTTCAACAGCTCTCCATCACGCCTCTCTCACACGCAATCCCGACATCATCATCACCGTCGCTCGCTTGGGGCAGGAACTCTCTGAAGGAGAGATTCTTCAACTCTCCAACATCAGCAACGCTGATCTCTCGGAAACCACCTATTACGAGATTATCCGCAAGAAGACGGCTGCCCTTTTTGCTACATGCGCACAGCTGGGTGCCTTGTCGGTCGGGGCCGATGACGTGCAGACGAAACGCTTCCGCCTCTTCGGTGAGCTGGTGGGCATCTGTTTCCAAATCAAGGACGACATTTTCGACTACTATGACAGTTCTGAGTTGGGAAAGCCCACGGGTAATGATATGCTTGAGGGCAAGCTGACGCTTCCAGCCATCCACGCTGTGAACAACTGCGGAAACGATCACATTCGCGCACTCGTGCGGAAGGTAAAGAGCTGCCATGTGTCTATGGCCGAAGTGGACGAACTTATCGCCTTTACCAAGGATAATGGAGGCATTGCCTATGCCGAGCAAGTCATGCGCCAGCACTATGAGGATGCACTCCGCATAGCCCACACGGTGGAAGATGCCGACATCCGCACTGCCCTCGAGGCTTACGCCACATACGTGGTTAACCGCACGAAGTGATGCGTCGGTTTTCCATCCCGGACTTTTCAGATTGACTGCGAAAGGTATTATTTCGGTTTTGTTGAGACATACAAGGAGTGGAGAAGAATAAGAACGGAGCAGTGCCGAATCGGAACTGTTTTTAAACAAAGACGCGAATGACACGAAGAATATAAATTATTTCTCCGTGTCATTCGCGTTTAAAGACAGGCTATCAAAGCCTTTGACTATGCGTCATCGTCATTTGAAAATCCGCTTCAACCACGGCTCACCCACCATGAAGATGAT
>CAZOKL010000031.1:17169-23365 GCA_964580305.1 uncultured Bacteroides sp. | reverse complement strand
AGATAAACATAAAAAAGACGAACCGCATTTTTAACGATTCGTCCCTCATAGTACACCCTCAGGGACTCGAACCCTGGACCCATTGATTAAGAGTCAATTGCTCTACCAACTGAGCTAAGAGTGCATTTCTTGTTTGCGGACGCAAAGATAAGTAGTTTCTTTTAATCTGCAAAAATTTGTCCGTGTTTTTATAGTAAGCGTTTAGTAACTATCATATTTTGGGGTGTCTGGAGAGTGCCTATGTTTGCAACAGTCTTCTTCCGGCAACAAAAAAAGAATCATAAGTAGTCAGTTGTTTATTGCCACAATTTTGACCCTCCATACCCAAAGCTATAATAGCGACAAAGTATAGTTCGCCAATTTCTTGGTACGCCATGGATGAACGATAATCATAGAAACTTACCACGATCGGGCACGTACTAACAACATAACAAAGGGGAATAGACTTACCGCATCCTCAGCCCATTCCCCATCGTTAGTAGGGACATTTCCAGATTATCAATCTAGTCCGAAGAGCGTGGACAAGCCCCTGTCTACACCCGAAAATCCCATGAATGCCATAGCCAGTAGTCCTGCCGTCACAAGAGCGATAGACATGCCGTGCATTCCCTTGGGGATATTTACCAACGCCAGTTGCTCGCGGATGCCGGCAAAGATGATCAGTGCCAGGGCGAAGCCCAATGCCGTGGAAAAAGCATAGACCACACCTGTAAGCAGGTTGTAATCCTTCTGGATGACAAGGATAGTCACACCAAGGATACAACAATTAGTCGTAATCAATGGTAGAAAAACGCCTAGCGCCTGATAGAGGGCTGGGGAAACTTTCTTCAGAATGATTTCCACCATTTGCACCAAGGCGGCGATGACGAGGATGAAAGCAATGGTCTGCAAATAAGCAATGCCAAAGGCATCAAGCACAAATTTCTGAATAAGATAAGTGACGATGGTAGCGATGGTCAGCACAAAAGCCACGGCTGCCCCCATACCACACGCCGTCTCCACTTTCTTGGACACTCCGAGAAAAGGACAAATACCCAAGAATTGTGACAACACGATGTTGTTCACAAAAATGGCTGTAATAAATATCAATACGTATTCCATAAGTCGACTGTTTTAAGATTTAGCTTTCTTTATGCGGTTCACGATAGCTATTACATAACCCAGCACAATGAATCCTCCCGGAGCTAGGATAAAAGTTAGCATACCATAGTCTTCAGACATGATGGTCAATCCAAAGAGCTTTCCCGTTCCAAGAAACTCACGGATACTACCCAAGATGGTCAGTGCGATGGTGAATCCAAGTCCCATGCCAAGACCGTCGAAAAATGAGGAAACAGGACCATTCTTGGCTGCAAATGCCTCGGCACGACCTAAAAGGATGCAGTTGACCACAATCAGAGGGATGAAAAGTCCAAGTGTAGCATACAGTGCAGGAACATAAGCCTGCATCACCATCTGCAAAACTGTAACAAAAGAAGCGATGACTACAACATAAGCCGGTATGCGCACCATGTCGGGAATCAGGTTCTTAATCAACGAGATAGCGACATTGGAACAAATCAGTACGAATGCTGTGGCTAGTCCCATGCCCATGCCATTGAGAGCTGAGGAGGTTGTCCCCAGCGTGGGGCACATGCCCAAGAGGAGAACGAATGTGGGGTTTTCCTTCACAATGCCGTTCATCAATACTTTGAAATTATTCATAACTCCGCTCCTTTCTTAATTTGTTTCTACATGTGAAGTGGCTCCAGTGGCACCGTTAAGGGTGTTGCTTGTGACTATGCCGTTTTGCTTAGCATAAGCAGTATAGGCTCCATTAACAGCCTTGAGAAATGCTCGCGAAGTAATGGTCGATGCCGTTATTCCATCTATCTCACCTCCGTCCTTGCTCACTATGAGGGGTGTCTCGCCTGGGTTTTGGCCGGTAATGTCACCCTTGGCACCTTTCTTAAACCAGTCGGCAGCTTTTGAACCCAATCCCGGTGTCTCGGCATGGCTCAACAGCGAGTAATCAATAATGTTACCTTCAGCATCGAAACCGACCAGTACATTCAGTGCGCCCCCAAACCCATTGGCCGAAGACTCCACAGCCGCTCCGATAAATTCATCTCCTTTCATGGCTTTATAAACCACGTAATTCACGCCATCCACTTCGACCGTATCGGAATGGGCGGCAGGCTCATTGTCAAAACCGGGCACCACCAGCGCGATGGCGTCACTCAAAGCCTTTGCATTGGCTTGGGCAATGGGTTCCGAAGTCACCTGATTAACATATCCCAGCAACAGTCCGGCCACCACGGCCACCACGGTCAACACAATAACCATGTTCTTCAATGACGATTCTAGCTTTTTCATTTCTTCGTACCCTCCCCAAATCTTTTAGGTTTACAATAATTATTAATCAATGGTGTGAATGCATTCATAATCAGAATGGCAAACGACATACCTTCGGGATAAGCACCAAAGTTGCGGATAATCACCGTCAGGAAACCAATGCACACACCATAGATGAGCATCCCCTTATGTGTCATGGGCGAAGTGACATAGTCCGTCGCCATGAAGATGGCACCCAACATCAGACCACCCGTAAACAAATGCACAAACGGAGAAGCATACATCGTGGGATTAGACAAATGCATCAAACCCGTAAAGACAAAGACCGTAACCAAGATGGACACGGGGATGTGCCAAGTAATGACACGACGACACAGCATATAGACCAAGCCGATGAGCAATGCCAACGCACTTACCTCACCCAACGAACCTCCACCAAATTGGTCACCATTGGCACCAATAAAGAGACTGAAGGCCGAAGGGAGCTGTGACAGCGCGGAAGTGTCACCATGCACAGCCATCTTCATGAGTGAAAGCGGAGTAGCCGCTGTCTCTGCGTCGACATAGCTGGCGAATTGCCCGATTTTGGGCCAACTGGTCATCTGCACCGGAAAGGAAATGAGCAAGAACACACGTCCAACCAATGCCGGATTGAACGGATTGCATCCCAGACCGCCGAAGGTCATCTTGCCAATGCCAATGGCCACCAAGGCACCGATAATAATAATCCAGATGGGCAGATTGGAAGGCACGTTGAATGCCAACAAGACGCCCGTGATGATTGCTGAGCCATCAAGTATCGTGGTTTTCTCGCGTTTTAAAATAAACTTGGTAATGGCCCATTCAAAAAACACACATGCCACCACTGAGGTCAGTGTGACAACAGCTGCTCCCACACCGAAATAAATCAGCGACACAAGCAACGCAGGAACCAAGGCTATGAGCACGCCATACATGTTCCGTTGCACGCTGTCGTTGTTGTGAACGTGCGGGGATAAGGATACGATTAGTTTATTTGCCATAGTTTTCCTCCTTTATTTTTTAGCATTACGTGCACGGATAATGCCGCCCACGATGCCCTTGCCTTGCCGGATGTAATCCAGCATCGGACGATGTGACGGGCAAGTGAACTGGCAAGAGCCACATTCGATGCACGACATAATATCTTCTTTCTCCACACGTTCCCATTCCCGATGTGCTGATAAAGTGGCCAGCAGAAACGGTTCCAACCCCATCGGGCAGGCACTCACACACTTCGCACAGCGGATGCAGGGCTGCGCTTCAGCACGGGCTGCCTCCTTGTCATTCATTAGCAACACACCGGAGCTGCCCTTACAGATAGGCACCTCGGCACTGACAAGCGCTTTGCCCATCATCGGACCGCCACCTATCAGCTTGCCTGTGTCGTCGGGCATGCCACCTGCGGCCTCGATGAGCTGACTCATGGGGGTGCCCATGCGGGTGAGGAAGTTGGACGGATTTTTCAGCGACTTGCCGGTCACCGTCACGACGCGTTCGAAGAGCGGTTTGTTCTTCATCACTGCCTCATAGACGGCAAAGGCCGTGCCCACGTTCTGCACGATGGCACCCACACTGATAGGAATGGCAGGGGGTGCAGGCACTTGCCTGCGGATGATGGCGTCAACGAGTTGCTTCTCGCCACCCTGCGGATACTTCACCTTCAGGGGAACAACTTCTATGCCCGCATAAGCCCGGGCTTGCTCTGCCATGCGTTTGATGGCGTCGGGTTTGTTGTTCTCTATGCCGATATAGGCTTTCGTCACCTTAACGGCTTTCATCAGAAGTGTGACACCAACGAGAATCTCGTCTGTTTTTTCAAGCATCAGACGATGGTCGGCCGTCAGATATGGCTCACACTCAACGCCGTTGATAATGACACACTCGGCCTTCGCACCAGGAGGGGGACTGAGCTTGACATGTGTCGGGAAGCAGGCGCCTCCCATGCCGACCACTCCGGCCTCCTTAATCTTGGCCACAATCTCTTCCGGCGAAAGCGGACACTCACGCACCAGGTCCGGGGTGCGGTCGATGCTCCCCTCCCACTCGTCGCCTTCCACATCAATGTAAATCGCAGGCTTGCGATAACCGCTGGCATCTATCGCGGTGTCTATCTTGCTGACTTTCCCCGATACGGATGAATATATCGGTGCGGACACAAAACCGCCCGCCTCGGCTATCTTCGTGCCAACCTTCACCACGTCGCCCCGCTTGACGACGGGCACGGCCGGAGCGCCGATGTGTTGCGACAGGAGGAACACGGCCTGACGGGGCAAGCCGAGCGTCTGGATGGCTTGGCCTGCGGACAATTTATTCTCTGCCGGATGCACTCCACCAATTCTAAATGTCTTCACGTTAATATCTTTTTTTATGTTTTTACTCCTTAAGATTCCGTTTTAGTTTCCACCGCAGGTGCAGGTGTTTCGGCCTTGGGTTTGCGCGGAGGGAAATTGACTGCGTGGATGGCTCCCTGCGGGCACTCCTGCTCACACTTGCGACAGAGCTTGCACTTTGCCGGATTGATGTAGGCAAGGCTGTTCTCCAGCGTGATGGCCTCGAAGGAACACACCTTCACACACTTGCCACAGCCGATGCAGCCCACCTTGCAAGCCTTGCGGGTGACGGGGCCTTTGTCTTTGTTGACACACGACACATAAACGCGACGATTGTTCTTGCCCTTCGGACGAATCTCAATGATGTGGCGCGGACACGCCTTCGCACAAGCACCGCAAGCCGTACAGGCGGCTTCGTCAACCTCGGGCAGGCCGGTCTCGGCATTCATGCGGATGGCATCGAACTGACAGGCCGACACACAGTCGCCACAGCCCAGGCAGCCAAACGTGCATCCCGTTTCGCCGCCGTAGGTGGCATGCTCGACAGCACACGAGCGCACGCCGTCATAGCGGGTTGTGCGCGGACGATGTTCACAACTGCCATTGCAACGGACAACAGCCACCTTCGGCTCCGCGGCAACGGCTTCCTGTCCCAGAATGGCGGCCACACGCGTCATCACGGCCTGACCACCCACAGGACACAGTTTCCCTTCCAACGAACCGGCCTTCACACACGCTTCGGCGAAGCCGGAACAGCCCGGATAACCGCATCCTCCGCAGTTGGCCTGCGGCAGCACCTCTGCCACACGGCCGATACGCGGGTCTTCATATACTGCAAACTTCTTGGAAGCCACGAAGAGTATGACTGCGGAAATCAGCCCGATGGCCCCCAGGGAAAGCACTGCAACCAGAATTAAGTTCATAATAAGTTAGTTATTTTGATTAATTATTTGTCGTCTCAATCTTGAACGCGAAGCGGCGACGCATGCGCCCCCTCACCACATAGAGCCATATATAATAAGGTATAAGCATCGCCAGCGCACCAAGTGCGGAGGTGACCTCGTCGCCACGAGTCAGACGGTAGAGCACGAACAGCGCCACGATGAGTATCACGAACGGCACGCCGAAAGCCAGCCCCACGGCACGCATACCCGTTGAGGTGGCGCCGCTAACCACCACCTCCTGCCCCACATGAAGCGATGAGGTGTCGGCATCGTAGATGTCTATGAGTTTTTCCTTGCTGTCGGCAGACGAGCAGAACGACTTGGCGGAGCAAGAAGCGCATGCCGACGTCTGCAGGATGCGTACCCGGACGTGCGAGCCGTTGATGTTTTCCACAGTACCTTGATGTCTGATTGTGTCGGTCATTTTGTAAATCCCACTTTACAATTTACTTGCAAAGGTAATACATTTATTCAAGGCCGCACCGAGAAACTTACATTTTTTCTCATTTTTCGGCCACATCGGCTCATTCACTCGTCAAAACGACGTGTTCGGAGGCAAACTGACAG
>CAZOKL010000031.1:0-17069 GCA_964580305.1 uncultured Bacteroides sp. | reverse complement strand
AGGCAAACTGACAGTGGGGCGCGGCCATGCCCCGCTGTCGGCAGGCCGTCGGCATATGGAGGGAAAGTTGGAGCCGTCCGGGAAGATAGTTTATCGGAACAAGACGAATAGTTATAGCTGAACGACGGATTATTCTGTTCACGTCGTGGTCTCATTAGCTCACGACGTGGTTTAATTAGTTCACGTCGTGATTTTATTAGTTCACGCCGTGAACTAATCTTTTCATAAGAACTCCGTATGTTATTTTCCTGACGTGTTTTCTTTTTCATCAGTATGCCGTTGACTTTCCTCCGGGGAAGAGTGTTGACGGGATGCGGGGGCGTCGGCCTCCCCTACCCGACTGCCCGACGACGGGACGAAGGACGGCGGGCGGAGATGCGGACGCAAAGCGGCACGCGCGGGGCAAAAAATCGTGAGGAAAGCATCGGCATAACCATAAATTTACATAATTTTGTCCGGCCCCGCCTCGCGGGCGCCATTATCATTTAACCTAACTCATTAATGATTCATAAGCAAATGAAAGAAGAAGAGAAGAAAACGGGCCTGCCGGAGAACGCGTTCAGGCCCCTGAAGGATGGAGAGCGGTATGAGCCGGTGATGTCTCCGAAGAAAAATTATCCTGAAGTCAACCTCTGGTCTGTGCTGTGGGGCATCGGCATGGCCATCCTGTTCTCGGCCGCGGCTGCCTATCTGGGGCTGAAGGTGGGACAGGTGTTCGAGGCCGCCATCCCGATTGCCATTCTGGCCGTGGGCATCTCCGGTGCGGCCAAGCGCCGGAACGCACTGGGCGAGAACGTCATCATCCAGTCCATCGGCGCATGCTCGGGCGTCATTGTGGCGGGCGCCATCTTCACCCTGCCGGCGCTCTACATTCTGCAAGCAAAGTATCCGGAGATGACGGTCACCTTCATGCAGGTGTTCATCAGTTCGCTGCTGGGCGGTGTGCTGGGCATTCTTTTTCTCATCCCGTTCCGCAAATATTTCGTCAAGGACATGCACGGCAAATATCCCTTCCCGGAGGCGACGGCGACGACGCAGGTGCTCATCTCGAGCGAGAAGGGCGGCAGCCAGGCGAAACCGTTGCTGCTGGCAGGTCTCATCGGCGGACTCTATGATTTCATCGTGGCGACGTTTGGCTGGTGGAACGAGAACTTCACCACCCGCGTGTGCGGCTGGGGCGAGATGCTGGCCGACAAGGCGAAGCTTGTGTTCAAGGTGAACACCGGTGCGGCCGTGCTCGGTCTGGGCTACATCGTCGGACTGAAGTATGCGGCCATCATCTGCTTCGGGTCGCTGAGCGTATGGCTCATCATCATCCCCGGCATCGCGCTCATCTGGGGCGACCAGGTGCTGAACATGTGGGATCCGAGCATCACGCAAACCATCAGCCAGATGAGTCCCGAACAGATATTCACCTCCTACGGCAAGAGCATCGGCATCGGAGGCATTGCGATGGCCGGCATCATCGGCATCGTGAAGTCATGGGGGTTGATTAAGGGCGCCGTCGGCCTTGCCGCGAAAGAGATGAAGGGCAAGAGCGCGGGCGGCATGGAAGTGGAGCGCACACAGAAGGACTTGTCGATGAAAATCATCGCCATAGGTTCCATCTTGACGCTCATCCTCGTGATGCTGTTTTTCTATTTCGGCGTGATGGGCGGCAATCTGCTCTATACCATCGTGGGCATTGTCGTCGTGGCTGTCATCGCCTTCCTGTTCACCACGGTGGCTGCCAATGCCATCGCCATCGTGGGGACGAACCCCGTGTCGGGCATGACGCTCATGACACTCATCCTGGCCTCGGTCATCATGGTGGCCGTCGGACTGAAGGGCACGGGCGGCATGGTGGCCGCACTGATTATGGGCGGTGTGGTCTGCACGGCACTCTCAATGGCCGGAGGCTTCATCACCGACCTGAAGATTGGCTACTGGCTGGGCACGACCCCCAAGAAACAGGAGAGCTGGAAGTTCCTGGGCACGCTTGTGTCTGCCGCCACAGTGGGCGGTGTCATCATGATTCTGAACCACACCTACGGCTTCACCAGCGGACAGCTTGCCGCTCCGCAGGCCAATGCGATGGCAGCCGTCATCGAGCCGTTGATGAGCGGCGTGGGTGCGCCGTGGCTGCTCTATGCCATCGGTGCCGTGCTCGCACTGGTGCTCACCTATTTCAAAGTGCCCGCATTGGCTTTCGCGCTGGGCATGTTCATCCCGCTTGAGCTGAACATTCCGCTCGTGGTGGGCGGCGCCATCAATTGGTATGTGACCACCCGCAGCAAGGACAAGGCCGTCAATGCCGCACGCGGCGAGAAGGGCACACTGCTGGCTTCGGGCTTCATCGCCGGCGGAGCGTTGATGGGTGTTGTCAGCGCAGCCATGCGCTTCGGAGGCATCAACCTGGTGCATGATGAGTGGCTCTCCAATCCGATGAGTGAAGTCGTGTCTATAATAATGTACGCGCTCCTTATCATATTCCTCGTGAAGGCAAGCATGAACATCAAGAAATAACCCCGTCTTTCCGACGGCTCAAACGCGGACCGTTCGCACCACGTGCCGGTCTGCGTTTCTTTTAAAAGAAAAACCACATGAAAAGACATATCATAACAGGAATCCTCCTTATGCTGTTTTCGACAATACAAGCACAAAAGCCCGTCGCCCTGTCTCTTCAGGGAGAAGCCTCGGAGGCGACACTCTATGTCTATCCGGCCCAAGAACCAAACGGGATGGCCGTCATCTGTTGTCCAGGAGGAGGCTACTCCCATCTGGCGATGGAACATGAAGGCACCGACATGGCCGGTTGGTTCAATGCGCAAGGCATCACATTGGCCGTGCTCAAATACAGCATGCCGGGAGGCCGGAAGGAGGTCCCGCTCGCCGATGCCTGCCAGGCCATGCGGGTCATACGCCAGCATGCAGACGAATGGCATGTCCACCCGACGAAAGTCGGTGTGATGGGAGCTTCAGCCGGCGGACATCTGGCTGCTTCACTTGCCAACCTCGCCCCAGACGAACTCCGTCCTGCATTTCAAATCCTCCTCTATCCCGTCATTACGATGGAAGACGACTATGTCCACAAAGGTTCCCGGCAGAATCTGCTGGGCAAAACTCCCGATACAGAAGACATCAAGCATTATTCATTGGAACAGCAAGTCGACTCCCTGACACCGCCAGCCTTTATCGCACTGTCGGGCAACGACCAAACAGTCCCTCCGGCCAACAGCCTAAACTATGTAACGGCACTATACAAAGCCGGTATCTCCTACACCCTGCATGTCTACCCCACGGGAGGACACGGCTGGGGTTTCCGCGACAGCTTCCCCTACAAACGACAATGGACCGGCGAACTTGAAAAATGGCTTCGAGAGATAAAACTGTAAAAATAGAGCCGCCAGGTGATTCGTATTCAGAATAAAACACTATCTTTGCAGCCGCTAATACGAGTTATTAGCACGATTCAAATCAAATTAACAAACTAAAAACTATTTAAAGAAGAAATGGCAACGAAAATCAGATTGCAAAGAAGAGGACGCAAAGATTATGCATTCTATTCTATCGTTATTGCAGACGTAAGAGCACCACGTGATGGTAAATTTACTGAGAAAATTGGTACCTACAATCCGAATACCAATCCTGCCACAGTAGATTTGAATTTTGATCGCGCTTTGTATTGGGTTAACTGCGGTGCACAACCGACAGACACAGTACGCAACATCTTGTCAAAAGAAGGTGTTTATTTGATGAAGCACTTACTTGGCGGCGTAAAGAAAGGCGCATTCGACGAAGCTCAGGCTAAAGCTAAGTTCGAAGCTTGGAAAGCTGACAAACAAAATGGCCTGAACGCTTTCATGGCAAAACAAGCTGATGAAAAGAAAGCTGCCGCACAAGCTCGCTTGGAAGCTGAAAAGAAAGTAAATGAAGAGATTGCTAAGAAGGTTGCTGAAAAGAAAGCTGCTGCAACCGCAGCCGCTATCGAAGCTGAAGCGGCTCCGGCCACAGAGGAAGCTCCAACTGAAGCATAACTCCTTCAAACAAGCATCCAATCATAAGAACAGGAGATTTGTCATATAGAGCAAGTCTCCTGTTCTTTTTTATCACAATTATCAGTCTGAATCTGCCTGAAAAGCAAAGCATGTGGATAATGGCGTCCTCACAACCAGATTTACATCAAGGAATTAGACTCAGAAGCAGCAAAAGGTATTACTAATTTTAAAAACTAACCTTTTGAACATTGTATCTTTCACTCAAACGCATAAAAGATATGCAAAAGACAAATATGCATGCAGCACATCCACTTTCACATATCTATTTTATATATTGAGTTGCCTATCGGTCACTTTTCAGACGGTCGGCCATCGCTTTGGCCAATCCCTGACAAGCCACACGGATATTCTCGTTCATGCCTTGCTTCATTTCAACCGGAGTGCCGACTACTTCAAATTTCACTTTCTCACTGAATGCTGCCAGTCGTTTCACGGCATGACTGGCCCAAGAAAACGAGCCAAAATAACCTAGATAACGGTCCTTCATGTCGCGCATCTCGATTTCACTCATCAACATCTCCATCTGTGGATAGATGGAAGCGTTGTAGGTGGGAGCTCCCAGAATAATGCCTTTATATCGGAACAAGTCGGCCAATATGTAGGAATGGTTCACACGTGACACATCATGAAGCACGATTTTGCGGATGCCTTGTTTAGACAATTCCTCAGCTATGGTTTCTGCCATCTGTTGGGTGTTGCCATACATCGAACCATAAGCAATGACCACACCTTCCTCCGTTTCGTAACGACTCAGACGATCATACACACTGACAACCTTGCCCACATTTTCTTCTGTCCATACCGGCCCGTGAGTCGAACAAATCATATCGAGAGTAAAACTACTCAGTTTTTGCAAAGCTTTCTGCACAGGAACACCATACTTTCCAACGATATTGGCATAGTAGCGTTCCATTTCACTCCAATAAAGGGTCGTGTCCATGTGAGTGTCAATAGGTGTCCCATTGAGTGCGCCGAAACAACCGAAAGCGTCACCAGAGAACAAGATGTGATCAGTGATGTCATAGCTGACCATCGTCTCAGGCCAATGCACCATCGGAATCATGTGGAATTGCAGTGTGTGATGACCCAACTCCAACGTCTCGCCTTCAGTGATTACCTTCGTATGGGCTGCGGTTCCATAGAAACCTTCTACCATATCAAGTGCTTTCTTATTGCTCACAAGCGTTATGTCCGGATAGATTTGGCGAAGTAGACGGATAGAACCTGAATGGTCTGGCTCCATGTGATTGATGACCAAATAGTCGATAGGGCGTTCACCAATGACCTCTTTGACTTTTCCGACAAATAAATCAAAAAAGTTCACATCAACCGTATCAATTAACGCAACTTTTTCATCGGCAATCAGATAAGAATTATAGGTCACCCCATAAGGCAACGGCCACAATCCTTCAAATAAAGTTTTGGCGCGATCATTTACGCCGACATAATGTACTTTTCCTTTTAACGTAATCATTGTCTTTGAAAGTTATATAAGTTATTTTCTATCATGTTGTTGAGTTTTTGTAGGTAGAGCCGTCCCTGCCACGTCTGCCTCTGTCGCATCCGCTTCTTCAGCCGATCAGTGAACTCATGATTTTTCAGTCCCCAGTCGGGTGCTATGAGTAACTGCTTGGGCGACTGTGACACAAAGCGTTCCAATACCAAATCCGGACGAAGACGCTCGATATAGTCAATGACCAATTCTATATATTCATCCGCCGTGTAAAGATGGAAACTCGAAGGACTGTCTGCAAACTCCTGTGCCATACGAGTTCCACGGATGAGCTGCAACTGGTGCATCTTCAACGTGACGAGTGGCAACTGTGAAATTGTTTCCGCCTGCATCATTAAATCGTCATGATTCTCTCCAGGCAATCCCAGGATGACATGTCCGCCCGTGTTTATGCCGGCAGCCGCAGTCCGCAGAATGGTTGCACGAGCTGTTTGAAACGTATGTCCTCGGTTAATACGTGCAAGTGTCTCATCACAAGTGCTTTCAATGCCATATTCCACCAGCAGAAACGTCTGTCGGCTCAACCTAGTCAGATATTCAAGCAGTTCATCGGACATGCAGTCTGGACGTGTCCCGATGACCAGTCCGACAACATCAGGCACGGAGAGAGCTTCCTCATATTTCCGTCTAAGTTGTTCTGTCTCGGCATACGTGTTGGTGTAGGCTTGAAAATAAGCCAAGTATTTCATGTTGGGATATTTGCAGGAAAAGAAAGCTTTCCCTTCTTCCAGCTGACAGATGATAGATTTGTCCGTCCGACAGTAGTCCGGATTAAAAGTCTGATTGTTACAATAAGTGCATCCTCCATATCCGACCCTCCCATCACGGTTCGGACACGAAAAACCAGCATTCAAAGAAATCTTCTGCACCTTCTCTTTAAAATATTTTCCTAAAAAAACATTCAAGTCATTATAGCAAAAAGACGGTTCTATTTTTATTTCTTTCTGTTCTTCCATTTATGTGATGGACTCTACGCCTTATGTTTGACACCTATAAAAACAACGACAAAAATACGAAAAAGAAGCGGGAATAACAGTTGAAACTCTTACATTTGCAAGCATTAGATATCATAATTAACCTATATATGAAAAAACTAACGATTTTATTAGCCCTCTTTTTGGCTTGTGCAGCACCCATAGTCCGTGCTGCCGATACGCTAGAGATGCAAGATGTGTTATCTGGCAAATATGCAGCCCGACGCATACATGGTGTCAACCCATTGCTTGACGGCGAACACTATGCACAAATCAGCAATGACGGCAAACGCATAGTCAAGTATTCATTCAAGGACGGCAAGGAAGTGGAGACCATCTTCGATGTGACTACGGCCCGCAACGTCAAACTCGACAGCTTCGATGGATACATCATGTCGCCCGACGAAAGCCGCATTTTGATTCAGACCAACACCCGCCCCATCTATCGTCACTCATTCACAGCCGAATATTATATCTACTCTGTCCGCAATAACACCCTTGAACCACTCTCCAAGAACGGGGCACAACAAGTACCTTTGTTCTCACCAGACGGAAATAACATTGCTTTTGTGCGTGACAACAACATATTCCTCGTCAAACTGCTTTTCGACAACAGTGAATCACAAGTGACCAAAGATGGTAAGTTCAATGAAGTGCTCAACGGCATACCTGATTGGGTCAATGAAGAAGAGTTCGGTTACAACCGTGCATTTGACTTCAGTGCTGACAGCAAGATGATTGCTTTCATCCGCTTCGACGAGACGAAAGTCCCAATGTTCTCCTTCCCGCTCTATCGGGGCATGGCACCTGCCTATACCCAGTTTGCCGAGTATCCGGGATGTTATTCTTACAAATATCCGGTGGCCGGCGCACAAAACTCAGAAGTAACCGTACATACGTATGACATCAAAAGCCATGTCACCCGCCAGATGGACTTGCCGCTTGACACAGACGGCTACATCCCGCGCATCAAGTTCTCAAACGATCCGGACGGACTGGTGATTACTACTCTCAACCGTAATCAAAATCGTTTCGAAATCTACATGGCCAATCCCCGTTCACGCGTCTGCCGTTTGTTGATGCGCGACGAAGCTCCCCAGTATATCAAGGAATCCGCTTATGCCGACTTACGTTTTTATGACGATTCCTTCGTGCTGATGAGCGAACGAGATGGTTTTAATCATATTTATCTCTATTCACTCAATGGCAATATGCTTCGTCAGGTGACAAAAGGCAACTTTGAAGTGAAATCGTTCATCGGATGGGACAAGAAGAACAATGTGTTCTATTATGAAAGCAATGAGGAAAGCCCCTTGTGTACAGCTATCTACAAAGTCGATGCCAAAGGACGCACGACCAAATTAAGCCAGGAACGCGGCACAAACAAAGCCATCTTCAGCCACGACCTTCGATACTACCTGAACACCTACACCAACTTCAATACTCCTCCCGTAATCACGCTCAATGACAACAAAGGAAAAGTGCTGAATACACTGGTTGACAATCAGGCCCTGAAAGAACAACTTGCATCCATGAACCTGGGACAACGTGAACTTTTCACATTTAAAACCTCTGACGGCACTGAGCTGAACGGATGGATGGTGAAGCCTGCCGACTTCGACCCGTCTAAAAAATATCCTGTAGTGATGTACCAATACAGCGGCCCCGGGTCACAGATGGTGACCGACAGTTGGAACAACGGTGCTCGCGGGAACGGTTGCCTTTGGGAAATGTACATGGCAAACAAGGGCTTCATCTGTGTGTGCGTGGACGGACGTGGCACCGGCGGACGTGGTGCAGCTTTTGAAAAATGCACCTACATGCAGCTGGGCATAAAGGAAGCACAAGACCAAGTGGAAACGGCTAAGTATCTGGCCACCCTTCCTTTTGTGAAAAAAGAAGCAATCGGCATCTGGGGATGGAGCTATGGGGGCTACAACACACTGATGTCCATGAGCGAAGGTACACCGGTGTTTGCTGCCGGGGTGGCTGTGGCTCCCCCGACAAGTTGGCGATACTATGATTCCATTTATACCGAACGATTCATGCGCACTCCAAAGGAAAACGCCGACGGCTACCGTGTGTCCTCAGCACTGGGACGTGTGGACAAGCTGCACGGCAAAGTGTTATTAGTACACGGACTGGCCGATGACAACGTACATTTCCGTAACACGGCCGAGTATAGTGAAGCACTGGTGCAGGCCGGCATCCAGTTTGACATGCACGTCTACACCAATCGCAATCATAGCATCAACGGAGGTAACACCAGCCTGCATATCTATTCGCTCATCGCCAATTATTTCATTGACAATCTGAAGTAAAATTTCCATTCATCAACCAAGCGGATGTGTCTGTTGCAAGAATCAGGCGCATCCGCTTCTTTTTTTATCCATAACAACCTTCTTCCATCTTTTCTCTCCTTAATAGACTTTCCCTGACGACCATATTGAAAATGATTCACTTACCAACGCCCTGTCTACCCTCTACTCCGTCCTCGGGCGGCCTCTATTCCGTCCATGGACGGAGTAGAGACCGCAGATGGGCCGAATCTAAGGCAAGATTTTAAACATTCCAGCAATCACACTCCTGACAGCATTACAACCGTGATTGCACTTCATTATTTCCACAGTAGCGACAATTGGCGCTTAATAAGCGTAACAAATACATCCATATCTTTTAAAAAATATAAATAAACAGAAAATAAGGTCATGATTTTTCGAAAGTCTAAGGATTACTACGTACTTTTAAACTTTGGAAATACAAACAGGAATACTGTATAACTAATAAAATATAATACTATGGCTTTTGAAAATTATGAAGTATGGTTCGTCACCGGAGCACAGCTCCTCTATGGCGGTGACGCAGTAATCGCAGTTGATGCACATTCCAATGAAATGGTAGCAGGTTTGAACGCTTCCGGCAAATTACCAGTCAAAGTGATTTATAAAGGCACGGTTAACTCTTCCAAGGAAGTGGAAGCTGTGTTCAAGGCTGCCAACAACGATGATAAATGTATTGGTGTCATCACATGGATGCATACTTTCTCACCGGCCAAAATGTGGATTCACGGATTGCAACAATTCAACAAGCCGTTACTCCACCTGCATACACAATTCAACAAGGAAATCCCTTGGGACACGATGGACATGGACTTCATGAACCTGAACCAATCGGCTCATGGCGACCGTGAATTCGGACATATCTGCACCCGCATGCGCATTCGTCGCAAAGTGGTTGTCGGCTATTGGAAAGATGAAAAGACACAGGAACGCATCGCCGTGTGGATGCGCGTCTGCGCCGGATGGGCCGATGCTCATGACATGCTCATTATCCGCTTTGGCGACCAGATGAACAATGTAGCTGTGACCGATGGTGACAAGGTGGAAGCTGAGCAACGCCTCGGATACCACGTAGACTACTGTCCGGTGAATGATTTGATGGAATATTACAAGAAAGTGACTGACGAGGAAGCCAAGGCTTTGGTCGACACATATTTCAAAGAATATGACCACGATCCTCAATTGGAAGATGAGAAAACCATCGGGTATGAAAAAATCTGGAACGCAGCCAAAGCTGAAATCGCCCTGCGCCGTATCCTGCAAGATAAAGGAGCCAAAGGTTTCACTACCAACTTTGACGACCTCGGCCTGTTTGACCAAATCCCCGGTCTGGCTTCTCAACGCTTGATGACCGAAGGCTACGGCTTCGGTGCTGAAGGCGACTGGAAATCGGCAGCTCTCTACCGCACCGTGTGGTTCATGACTCAAGGCATGACGAAAGGCTGTTCTTTCCTGGAAGATTATACGCTCAACTTCGACGGCGAAAACAGTGCCATCCTCCAGGCACACATGTTGGAAGTTTGCCCGCTTATTGCCGAACACAAACCGAAATTGGAAGTACACCGCTTGGCTATCGGCGTTGACAGCCAAACTGCACGCATCGTGTTCACCTCCAAACAGGGACCGGGCGTGACGGCCACCATCGTAGATCTCGGCAACCGCTTCCGCCTGATTGTGAACGACGTGGAATGCATCAAGTCGAAACCGCTGCCTAAATTACCGGTTGCATCTGCCTTGTGGATTCCAATGCCTAACTTCGAAGTGGGTGCCGGTGCTTGGATTCTTGCCGGTGGCACTCATCACTCTTGCTTCTCATTCGATTTGACTCCCGAATATTGGGAAGATTATGCTGAAATCGCAGGAATCGAAATGGTACATATCAACAAGGACACGACCATCAGCTGCTTCAAGAAAGAGCTACGCATGAATGAAGTGTATTATATGCTGAATAAAGCACTCTGCTAACATAACAGAATATCCGCAAAGCTCCTTTACGGCTGGCAAACGACATCCAAACGGGCTTTGCGGACATCTTTCATCCATACCTTTTTTTATAAACCTTAAATTGGCAGGTTTTAATATGAAATCAGATGCAAAATCAACAATCGAAACAGGCAAAGCCATTCTGGGTATCGAACTTGGTTCAACACGCATTAAGGCCGTTTTGATTGACGAGGAAAACAAACCGATAGCCCAAGGAAGCCACAGTTGGGAAAACCAGTTAGTCGACGGTTTATGGACATATAGCCTTGACGCCATCTGGCATGGATTGCAAGACTGCTATGCTGACCTTCGTGCCAACGTTAAAAAACAATATGGCATCGAAATAGAATCACTGGCAGCCATGGGAATTAGTGCCATGATGCACGGTTATATGGCATTCAACGAAAAGGCTGAAATCCTTGCCCCCTTCCGCACGTGGAGAAACACCAACACAGGACGTGCCGCAGCCGAACTGTCGAAACTGTTCGTCTACAATATCCCCCTGCGATGGAGCATCTCACACTTGTATCAAGCTATCCTGAACGGTGAACCGCATGTCAAGGACATTCATTACCTGACAACGCTTGCCGGTTATGTGCATTGGCAACTGACGGGAGAAAAAGTATTGGGCATAGGCGATGCTTCGGGTATGCTGCCCATCGACCCATCGACAAAAGACTTTTCTGCACGAATGGTTAAACAATTCGACGAACTGGTCGCACCCTACGGATATAACTGGAAAATAAAAGACATACTTCCAAAAGTATTACTCGCCGGTGCCGATGCAGGCTCATTGACAACTGAGGGCGCTAAGAAGCTTGATGTGTCCGGCCACTTGAAAGCCGGCATACCGGTTTGTCCTCCAGAAGGAGACGCCGGCACAGGCATGGTGGCAACCAATGCCGTCAAGCAACGCACAGGAAATGTGTCAGCCGGAACCTCTTCATTCTCCATGATTGTGCTGGAGAAAGAATTGTCGAAACCCTATGAAATGATTGATATGGTGACCACTCCCGATGGCAGCTTGGTCGCCATGGTACACTGCAACAACTGTACCTCCGACCTCAACGCATGGGTAAATCTCTTCAAAGAATATCAAGAACTGCTGGGTGTTTCTGTTGACATGAATGAAATTTTCAGCAAGCTCTACAATCACGCCATGACCGGTGACACGGATTGTGGAGGTCTCATCTCCTACAATTATATCTCCGGTGAGCCGGTAACCGGTCTGGAAGAAGGCCGTCCCTTGTTTGTCCGCTCTGCCAATGACAAGTTCAATCTAGCCAACTTCATGCGTGCCCACCTGTATGCATCTGTGGGCGTACTCAAAATCGGCAATGACATCTTGTTCAACGAAGAGAAAATTAAAGTCGACAGCATCACAGGACACGGCGGTCTGTTCAAAACAAAAGGTGTGGGACAAAAAGTCTTGGCCGCAGCCATCAATTCGCCTATCTCCGTCATGGAGACTGCCGGTGAAGGCGGTGCGTGGGGCATTGCATTGTTGGCTTCTTATTTGGTGAACAACACGAACAAACAAGTCCTTGCCGACTTCCTTGACAAACAAGTGTTTGCTGACAATATCGGTGTTGAAATCACCCCCACAGCAGAAGACGTGGCCGGCTTCAACGCCTATATCGAAAACTACAAAGCAGGGCTCCCCATTGAAGAGACTGCAACTAAATGTAAAAAATAACTTATTTGACATAAAACTAATATTTTTATGAACGACGTAAAAGTAATGAATCGCGCAGCCGACAATATCCGCATTTTGGCTGCTTCTATGGTTGAAAAAGCCAAATCAGGCCATCCAGGCGGAGCTATGGGCGGCGCAGATTTTATCAACGTATTGTTCTCTGAGTTTCTGGTATATGACCCTGAAAACCCGCGTTGGGAAGGACGTGACCGTTTCTTCCTCGACCCTGGTCACATGTCTCCCATGCTCTATTCTGTTTTGGCATTAACGGGTAAATTCACGATGGAAGAACTCGCACAATTCCGCCAATGGGAAAGTCCTACTCCGGGACACCCTGAAGTGGATGTGATGCGTGGCATTGAAAACACTTCCGGCCCGCTGGGACAAGGACACACCTTTGCTGTCGGTGCAGCCATTGCAGCCAAATTCTTGAAAGCACGCTTTGGCGAAGTCATGAACCAGACCATCTATGCTTACATTTCCGATGGTGGCATTCAGGAAGAAATCTCTCAAGGTGCCGGACGCTTGGCTGGTCACTTGGGATTGGACAACCTTATCATGTTTTATGATTCCAATGACATTCAACTATCCACTCCTTGTAATGCCGTTACAAGTGAAAATGTAGCTCAGAAATACGCTGCATGGAACTGGAAAGTCATTGAAATCAATGGTAATGACGTCGAACAAATCCGTCAGGCATTGCGCGAAGCTCAGGCCGAAAACGAACGTCCGACCATCATCATCGGTAAAACCATCATGGGTAAAGGCGCACGCAAGGCCGACAACTCCAGCTATGAAGCAAATTGTGCTACACACGGCGCACCTCTCGGCGACGGTGCCTACATCAACACTATCAAAAATTTAGGCGGCAACCCGGATGATCCGTTCCACATCTTTCCAGAAGTGTCTGAACTCTATGCAAAACGTTCCGAAGAATTGAAAAGCATTGTTGCTGAAAGACATGCTGCAAAAGCTGTTTGGGCAAAAGCCAATCCCGAACTGGCAATCAAGATGGAAGCATGGTTTAACAACACCATACCTGCCGTAGAATGGGCAGGCATCCAACAAAAACCAAATTCAGCCACGCGTGGCGCATCTGCCACTGTGCTGAGTGCATTGGCTACCCAAGTGGAGAACATGATTGTCGCTTCAGCCGACCTTTCCAACTCAGACAAAACCGACGGCTTCTTGAAAAAGACTCATGCATTCACGAAAGGCGACTTCACTGGTGCATTCCTGCAAGCAGGTGTGTCTGAACTGACCATGGCATGCTGTTGCATAGGTATGGCTCTTCATGGAGGTGTCATCGCCGCATGTGCCACTTTCTTTGTATTCTCTGATTACATGAAACCGGCCGTGCGCATGGCTGCCTTAATGGAACTCCCCGTGAAGTTCATTTGGACACACGATGCTTTCCGCGTAGGCGAGGACGGTCCGACTCACGAACCTGTGGAGCAAGAAGCTCAAATCCGTTTGATGGAAAAACTGAAAAACCACAAAGGACACAACTCCATGCTGGTTCTCCGTCCCGCAGATGCAGAAGAAACTACAGTGGCTTGGCGTCTGGCCATGGAAAACACCAAGACTCCTACAGCTCTTATCCTTTCTCGCCAGAACATCAACAATCTGCCTGAAGGTAATGACTACAGCCAAGTGGCCAAAGGCGCTTACATTGTGGCAAGTTCTGATGAAAATCCAGACATCACACTCGTGGCCTCTGGTTCTGAGGTATCCACCTTGCTTGCTGGCACAGAGTTGCTCCGTAAAGAAGGTATCAAAGTACGTATTGTGTCCGTTCCCTCTGAAGGACTTTTCCGCAGCCAAGATAAAGCATATCAGGAGTCAATCTTACCCAAGAATGCCAAAATATTCGGTATGACAGCTGGACTCCCCGTAACTCTCGAAGGATTGGTGGGTGCCAACGGAAAAATCTTCGGAATGGAATCCTTCGGTTTTTCTGCACCCTATAAGGTGCTGGATGAGAAACTCGGATTTACGGCCGAAAATGTATACAAACAGGTGAAAGACATGTTCTAAAAGTATAGACAAACATCCACTGAGAGGAGTTAAAGCATCTTCCCAAATAAGGGTTCTGCTTTAACTCCTTCTTATTATATTTGTCCAAACAGATTTTAATTCCGAAATTTGCCACACCATAAAACAAAAACTACATTATGAATACTAAAACCATAGGATTAGCTTCCGACCATGCAGGATTCGAATTAAAGCAATTTGTTAAGCAGTGGTTAGACAAAAATCACATGCCATACAAAGATTACGGCACATACACGACAGAGAGCTGTGACTATTCAGACTTCGGACACGCACTGGCCCACGGTATCGAAATCGGAGAGTGCAATTTAGGCATAGCCATCTGCGGTAGTGGTGAAGGCATCAACATGACACTCAACAAGCACCAAGACATTCGTGCCGGACTGTGCTGGTTGCCAGAGATAGCCCACCTTTGTCGCCAACACAATGATGCCAATGTCTTAGTCATGCCGGGACGTTTTATTGACACGAAAACAGCTGCCACTATCATGGAAGAATTTTTTAATACGGACTTTGAAGGAGGCCGCCACCAAAAACGCATAGACAAAATTCCCTTGAAATAATTCATTTTATAAACGACCTTAATATTTAGAACGAACAATGGCCATGCACAATTGGTTTGAATGCAAGATACGCTACGAGAAAACTCTCGAAAGCGGTATGAATAAAAAAGTAACCGAATCTTACTTGGTAGACGCCTTGAGTTTCACCGAAGCTGAAGCACGTATCATCGAAGAAAAGGCTCTCTCCATCCGTGAAGAATTCACCGTGTCTGATATCCGACGCGCTAATTATAGTGAATTGTTTTCTTCCGAGGAAGAAACTGCCGACCGATGGTTCAAGTGCAAACTCTATTTCATCACACTAGATGAAAAAAGCGGAGCTGAAAAGAAGACTGCCACCCAAATGCTCGTACAAGCAGCCGACCTGCGCGACGCAGTGAAGAAACTGGACGAAGGCATGAAAGGAACAATGGCCGATTACTCCATCGCATCTGTTGCCGAGACTACCATCATGGATGTGTATTTCTACTCAGCAAAAGCCGACGTCAAACCAGAATTTCCTGATGCAGACAAACGATAAGCAATCATAATTTCTAAACACTATCTATGGACATTCAAGAAAATCTGAAGAAAGTACTTTTCGGATTGCCGGCCAGTGTCCGCCTCGTGGCAGTCTCCAAGTTTCACCCTCAAGAGGCCATTCTGGAAGCCTATCAGGCAGGACAACGTATTTTTGGAGAAAGTAAAGTGCAGGAAATGACAAAAAAACACGAAGCTTTACCGAAGGACATCCAATGGCATTTCATTGGACACCTCCAGACCAACAAAATCAAATATATGGCTCCTTATGTAGCCATGATTCATGGGGTTGATTCATTTAAACTATTAACCGAAATCAATAAACATGCAGCTAGATATAATCGCCGGATTCCATGCCTGCTTCAACTGCACATCGCACAAGAAGAAACAAAATTTGGTTTCAGCTTTGATGAATGCACAGCCATGTTAGAAACAGAAGGTTGGAAATTACTTGACTACGTAACATTGTGTGGAATCATGGGAATGGCAAGCAACACTGACGACATGAAACAAGTGAAACACGAATTCCATTTGTTGCATGCCTATTTCCAACAAATCAAAACACAATTCTTTGCCGATAACTCTGAGTTTAAAGAAATATCGATGGGAATGAGCCATGATTACCCTATCGCTATTCAGGAAGGTGCCACTATGGTGCGTGTCGGAAGCAAAATATTTGGAGAAAGAGGATGACCCAAAAGTTAAAAAACTTCACTCTTAGGGATATTCTGTAAATGTCCCTAAAAATTAAGATGGCATATAAAAGAGATAGAGTATAATCACTTTATATGCCATTTTTTTATTATAGTTTTTCGTTGTTTTCTCACATAATTCTATCCGACAGAACATGACGCCTTATCCGGCCTATTCTTGATCTTGTCAATCATCAGTACGGCATTTGCCGTATGTATTCCGAAGAAAATCCACAGGATTTCCGTCTTCCTGTTCCGTGCCTTTATTCTTGAGAGCGAGTAATGTTGCTTTTGATTACAAACCGGTGCTTATCAAGAGAAACAAATCCAACTATCTTTGTGCTCAAGAAAAAACGCAAAAAAACATCTGCCATAAAAAGAAAAACCTTCCTTGCCATTTTCCTGACACTAGGCTGCCTCAGCCTTTCATCCTGCTATCTACAGCATTACGTTTCGAGCTCCCCCCGAACAACCTCAATTACCGCATCCACGACCTCTTCGAACATGACAGATGCAGCATATACCTACGATGCGTGGTCGGAGAGCTACGTCTATTTTACCACCCAGGGCGATGCAACCGCCGTTTGCAAGGACTCCACATACCGGCGCACGGCAACCTACCACCAACGGAAAGACAGTGTCTTCGTTAAAAAAACGGCAGAATAGCACCTGTTTGCTTTATTTTACCTAGTTTTGCGCTT
>CAZOKL010000030.1:0-24212 GCA_964580305.1 uncultured Bacteroides sp. | reverse complement strand
GGGTGATGAGGCGCACCATCGTCCCCTCACGCGTTGAGTGGGTGGAGCTCGACGGCGCGGCCGACTGATGCCCGCCCTCACTCCCGCGTGATAAAAAAACAGCACGAAGCCTACCGGCGTATCGCTTTTTTTTGTTCCTTTACACGCGTATAAACAATAAACCTATTAAACAATTAACAAACAAACATGAAACACTTATTCAGTTACTTGGTGGGAGGCTGCCTGCTTGCTGCATGTGCAGCCCCCCAGACGAATGAAGTAAGCGGAGAGCTGGCCGGTCTTGACAGCGACACCCTCTTCGTGCAGTCATTACCCATCAATTCCAACTCGCGCCAGGATGTGAAGATGGACACGGTCATCATGCAAGACGGCAAGTTCGCCTTCAACGTGGGCGACTCGGTGGCCAAGAGAGTCGTCATCCGCCCCAGCCACCGTCCGAAGCAGAATGCCGACGGCAGCATGGAAGCCACCTCGATGACGGTCATCCCCTTTGTGCTCGTGCCCGGTGCACACATCACCATCAACGGCACGGCTGATGACTATCGCCTGGGCGGCGCCCCAATTTATGATGAATACATGTCGGTGATGGACATGATGGCGCCCCATAAGGCAAAGGCCGACTCGCTCATGCAGATTTGCATCGGGATGCAGGAGAGCGGCGCCCCGCGCGACTCTGTGGTGGAGGCATACGCCCTTGTGACGGAGGTCTATGCGGAGATGGAAGACGTGCGCGTGAACTACGTGAAGGCGCACCCCGACAAAGACGTGGCCGTGCTGCTTGCCTATGAGGTGACCGACCGGCTGAAGCAGCATGAGATGCTGGAGGACATTGCCGACCCCGTGCGCACGGGCGTGCTGTCGGATACGTATTTCTTCCTCAAAGACCGTGACGAGAAAGAGATGGCACGTCTGGCCGCCAAGGAGAACATCAAGGAAGGTGCCGAGGCTCCTGATTTCACTCTGAAGGACATCGAGGGCAACAACTTCACCCTCTCGTCGCTGCGTGGCGGCAAATACGTCGTGCTCGACTTCTGGGGCTCGTGGTGCGGCTGGTGCATCAAGGGCATGCCCGACATGAAGAAGTATTATGCCAAGTATAAGAACAAGCTGGAGATTGTCGGCATTGACTGCAGAGACACGGAAGAGGCCTGGAAAGCAGCCGTCGAGAAGCACGAACTGCCGTGGATTCACGTGCGCAACGCGGGCGAACCCGACATCTCTGTGATGTATGGCATCGAGGGCTATCCGACGAAGATTGTCATCGACAAGAATGGCAAGATTGCGAAAGTTGTCGTGGGTGAAGACCCCGTCTTCTATGCCTATCTGGACAGCTTGCTGAAGTGACCTGCTGTCGGGTGCATCCATAAACAAAAAGAGTCTGTCTCAAAATGTGGGACAGACTCTTTTTTTGTTCGTTGGTTTACTTTTTATTCCAAATCGGTCATTAGAATGTAATGTTCCGTGTTACGCTTGTAAGTTCTGGAAATAAATATATTACTGGCGCAGTTTCCGTTCTAATATTCTTGTGTGACAAATGCTTAAAAGGGCGTACCAGGGAATTTTCCCTGACACACCCTTTTTTCAGATAAGCGTGTTTGAAAGTTAGTTCAAAGTTTGATCTTTGCGTTTTTTCAGGAAAGCAAATGCTTGTTTCAAGCGGTCATGAGCCATGAAGAAGTGTTCCATCAGTGATTTTATCAGGTCATCCAGCTGAGGAAGTTCGTCTGTGAACACGGTGTCGCAACGTGTGTGTATACCCAATTTGCCATTTTCCTCGTCAATGGAATAGATGATGTGAGCCAAAGGGAGTTCGGCGTTTACCAAGTTGACTGCTTCCTTGACAATTTCAGTATCAGCATCTGTCAAATTCATGGCAATCCACCACGGATCCCAGATGGTGATGAACTTGAAATTGTTGTCGGCAGAAACATACAGGGACTCACCTTGATATCTAAAGCAGATGTTGTCTTTATCATCGACTTCGGGCTGGCAGCCCACCTTCTTCAATGTTTCAATGACTAAATCTCTTGTTTTCATGTTTTTTCAGTTTGTTTAATCGTTTCTAAAAATAAGATTAACAGCATTCCTGCTTGTTAAGGCAAACAAATTTATCTGTTTTTGTACATTCTGCCAGCTTTGGCATGATATATTAAGCCTGTTTAACATTTAGGGATGCTGGCTGGGTTGTTATTTCTGGCTGTCAATCTCTTTCAGCAGTTCATCGACAGCTGTGCGGAGTTGGGTGTCTTCGCCTTTAACCACGGTGTCAGGACTGTTGAACACCTTGATGTCGGGTTCCAATTGAGTATTTTCCAGGTAGGTGCCATCGGGCAGACGGTAGCCTGTGATGGGAATTCCGAAGACGAGCGAGGGGTCTTGCAGCGTCTCCCAAGAAACGCTGGTCATTGTGCCTGGCACGGGAGCGCCGACCAGCTTGCCCAGATTCTGGTGTTTGTAGACCCACGGAGTGCCGTGTGCGTTGGAATAGTTGGCTTCGCACTGAATCATGATGGACGGTTTGTTCCAGCGACGGCTGGGCATGTCGCAGGCTTCACGACCGCGAATGACCTGTGTGAGGTATTTCCGGCCGCTGAACAAGACTTCAATGTCCTCATGCAGACGACCGCCACCGTTGAAGCGGGTGTCGATGACGATGCCTTCGCAATCGTTATATTTGCCGAGAATGTCCGAATAGATGGTGCGGAAACTGCCGTCATCCATGCTTTTGATATGCACGTAACCCAGGCGGCCGTTTGACCACTTCTCGACATCGGCTGCGCGCTGTTTCACCCAGCGGTTATAGAGAAGAGTGTTGAACTGGCTGTTGCTGATGGGCTTGATGACCTCATCCCACTGTTCGCCGCTGGCAGGATTGCGGAAGGAGAGCAGAGTCTTCTTGTCCGTCAGTCCGCCAAGGAGGGAAGAGAGGTCGGTGTCTGCGTCAATTTCCATGCCGTTGACCTTTTCCAGAATGTCGCCCGCAGCAACTTTTGAGCTGGCACGGTCAAACGGGCCTTTCTCCACGACTTCGGCAATGCGTACGCCTTTGCCCGAATAGTCCCAGTCATAGAGCAGACCTAGGTTGGCGGTCGTTTCGCTGGAAAGGCGTGCCTTATAGCGTCCGCCGGTGTGTGACACGTTCAGCTCACCGAGAATTTCGCTGAGGAGCTCGGCGAAGTCATAGTTGTTATTGATGTGTGGAAGGAATTTGCGATAGGCATCGGTCAGCTTGTCCCACTGCACGCCGTGCATACGGATGTCGTAGAAACGTTTTTTCTCCTGCTTGCAGACGTGGTCGAACATGTAGGCGCGCTCGGCCGCCAAGTCCATCTTCATCCGGGCCTGATATTTCACGGGGGTGAGCTTCTCGCCGCTGACGGCCATTTTTTGTATGCTGTTGCCACTTAGCAGAAAGATGTTTCCCTTTTCATCCATCTCCATGTCGGCCCAGCCGGAGTTGAGTTTGTGGAGCAGGCGGGTGCTGTGTTTGCGCAACTCGGTCTTCCACAAATCGAATCCGCCTTCGAATGAAGAGAGATAATAGAGGGTCTCACCGTCTTTCGAAAGGATGGCGGAGGCCATGTTGGACGAGTTGGGAGTGAGGCGAACAATGCGGTCTTCAATGTTTTCCAGCTCGACGTTGATTTCCTTGGGCGCTTTCTTGTCGTTGTCGGCCTTGCCGTCTTCCTTGTCGTCGGCCTTCTCTTTCTTGTCTTTTTCGGGCGATTCTTTCTTTTCGGCTTTCTTCTGTTCGGCCTCCAGTTCCTTGAGGAGTTCATAGTCTTCCTTGTTCAGGTTGAAGCGGTCATAGGCATCCTGGTTGAGGAAGACGAGCATCGCATCTTCAAGCGAGCCCCATGAAGCATGGTTGCGCATGCCATAACGGTCGGTCTCGAAGAGGATGGCGTTGCCGTCGAGCACCCAGCGGGGCGACTGGCTGAAGTATCCGCTCTGCGTCAGGCTGATGATGTTCTTGCTCGAACCGTCTGCCTTTGCGAGGCCTATGTCGGTGTATGGGTCGTGGCGGTTGGCAATGAAGGTGAGGGCAAACCATTTGCCGTCGGGCGACCATGAGTAATCAAATCCGCCGCTTGTGTTGTACCATGTCGAGCCGTCGGTCACCTGACGCACTTTTTTGGTCTCCAGATTGACCACCATCAGGCGGCAACGGTCTTCAATGAAGGCCAGTTCCTTGCCGTCGGGAGAGAACTGCGGGCAGGTGCGCTCCACGTCTTTCGATGGCAGCAAGGCCTCTTCTTCAATGAGCGTGGCGTTGGGAAAGTTGGCGTCTTCGGTGCGGGCAATCTTTGCCAGATAGAGTCCCCAGTTGCCGCCACGCTCGCTGGCGTAGGCCAGGGTGCGGTTGTCCGGCGCAAATGACAGGCCTTGCTCTGCTTCTGCGGTGTGGGTGATTTGTTTGGTTGTGCCGTGGTCGACCGACGTGACGAAGACTTCGCCGCGCACGATGAAGGCAACCTGTTTGCCGTCGGGCGAGGGCGTGGCCGACGTCGCGCCGCGGCTGTAGCTGAGCCTTGCGGGGATGTTCTCGTCGTCACGCGTCAGACTGACGGCCACCTTGGCGGGGCGGCCGCCCGCTTTCTGGGTGTAGATTTCGCCGTCATAGGTGTAGCACAGCGTGCCGTCGCCGCCCACGGAGAGAAAACGCACGGGGTGCGTCTTGAACGACGTGAGTGCTTGCGCGTTCTCCGGGTTGTCGAGCGGGAAGGAGTAGACGTTGAACGTACCTCCGTTGCGCTCGCTCAGGAAGTAGACCTGCCTGCCGTCGGGAGAAAACACCGGGTTGCGGTCTTCACCGGCACGGCTGGTCAGGTTGGTGTGGCGGCCCGTCGTGGTGTCATAGAGCCAGATGTCGCGTGTGATGGACGACGTGTGATGCTTGCGCCATTCGTCCTCAGAGCCTTTGCGGTCCTGATAAAGGAAGCACGTGCCCCGGCTGTTGAAGCTGACCATCTCGGCCGGAGTGCCCAGCACTTGCGTGATGCGGCCGCCGCCGACGGGCACACTGTAGAGTTCCGTCAGCGCATTCGCCGGGAAGAGGGCGCTCGTGGCAGGGTCTTGAATGGCGGCGTTGAAGAGAACGCTGCGGCCGTCGGGCGTGAAAGCCGTGGGCAGTTCGGAGGCCGAGTTGAAGGTCAACTGCCGCGCCTGACCGCCTTCGGAGGACATGATGAAGACGTCGAAGTTGCCGTTCCTGTCGCTCGCAAAGGCAATCGAGCGCCCGTCGGGCGACCATACGGGGGTGGATTCGTAGGACTCCTGCGTGGTGAGCCGCACGGCTTCCCCGCCTCCGGCAGGCACCTTATAGATGTCACCCTTGTAGCAGAAGGCAATTTCGCGGCCGTCGGGCGAGATGCGGACATCGCGCATCCACAGCGGAGTCACTGCCCCCGCGCCGGTGGCGGCAATCCCGAGGGCCATGCAGGCAATTAGTTTTTTCATAAATTTGTTCAGTTATAAAATTAAAAAATAAATCATTCATAATCATTGTTTTGCATCTTCTGCGCCATTGTGCCGGAAAAAGATGCCCGTCTGCTCGAAAAATCATGCCCGTGTTCTTGAAAAAAGACGAGCATGTTTCCGGAAAAAGACGGGCGTGTTTCTCCAGAAACACGGGCATGATTTTTTGGAAAGACGGGCATGATTTTTTAGAAAGACGAGCATGATTTTTCAAGCGCACGGCGATGTGCTTCAAATGAGCAGCTCGCCCAGTCCCTGGCGGGTGATGGTCGGTTCGTCCGTTGTGCAGTTGACGATGGTGCTTCCCTCGTAGCCCCCGATGCCGCCGTCGATGATGAGGTCGACTTTCCGTCCGAACTTTTCGTCAATAAGCTCCGGGTCGGTGATGTATTCGATGTCCTCGTCTTCATCATGGGGCAGCGTCATGGTCAGCAGCGGAGCGTCAAGTTGTCGCACAATTTCGCGCGTGATGGCGTTGTCGGGCACGCGGATGCCCACCTCGCGGCGGTTACGGAAAATTTTCGGCAGGCGGCTTCCCGTCGGGAGGATGAAGGTGAACGGCCCGGGCAGATTGTGCTTCATGAGCTTGAACGTTGTGTTGCTTATTTTCGCATATTCGCTGATGTTCGACAGGTCATAGCAGATGATGGCCAGGTTGTTCTTCCCCGGGTCGATGCCTTTCAGGCGGCAGATGCGCTCCACGGCACGCTCTTTCAGGGCATGGCAGCCGATGGCATAGCGCGTGTCTGTCGGGTAAATGATGAGTCCTCCGTCATGCAGCAGGTCGGTGACGCGGCGGAGGTCGGCTGGATTATTGTTCTTTTCGTAGAGTCTTAGTCGCATATGTTTGTCAAGATTGCGCATCACCGCCGGTGAAATCAGTGTTCACGCGGCTGAATGTGGGTTGTTGTTTATGAAAATGGTCGGTGGCAACAGGCTCTCTTTTTCCAATTTCACGAAACGGTCATAGGGCACACGCTTTGGAAAACACAAATTGTTGTTTCAGGCAGATTTCTTGGAAGGCTTCCGTCGTTTGTAACAGTTTTTGTAGTCGCAGAGCCCGCAGGAGTATTCCAGTTTGTGTACGTTTGGTCCGATACCGATTACTCCGCTTACGGACTTGATTGGCACCATCAGGCAAGAGTCTGTCAAACGGATGCCGCAGGGGTGGGGTGATGGGAAGAGGTTGAACAAGTCCGGCTGTTCACGCACGTGCCATCCGCAATATCCGGGGCTGAAACGGTTGGTGTGCTTCCATCCTTGCGGGTCGATGGCACGTTGCAGGGCAACTTCCATGCAGTCGGCCGCTTTCTCTGCGATGATACTTCCCATGCAGTCGGCCAGATAGCATTTCACCATGTCGCCTTCGTTTTCCAGTGTGTGTTGCAGGTTTTCAAACTCCATGCCGGCACTTGCCGTGAAGAGGACATACTGTTCTGCCCCGCGCAGCTGGCGGGCAATGATTCTGCCCACGTGGAGTGTCTTGTCACCGATGTGCAGAGTGTTGTTTTGCAAGTGCAGTGTTCCTTCTGTGATGACAAACTCGAAGCGAGGGATTGTGACGTCTGCCACTCGCCGGAGCAGTGCGTGCGTTTCCGCATACACGCTTTCGTCAGGTGTGGCTGTGCCATATCCCATCGCTTCATTGAGCTCGGTATCGGTGATGCCTAATACGTCAAACGATAGTTTAGTTTCTGGACTTGTTAAATTCATCAAGCGTTGAGTAGAAAGCATCAATATTTTCAATAGGAGTGTGGGGCGGCGTGTCGCATCCGCTTGACAGAACAAAGTTCGGATAGTCCTTTGTTGCTTCAAGCAGTGCCATCGCATCTTTTTTCATCTGTTCCGCAGTGCCCATCTTGAACACGCTGACCGGGTCGAGATTGCCCATGGCAATAGCATCGGCAGGCACTTCCTTGAGTGCTTCCACCATGTTGATTTTATTCCCGAAGTGATAGCCCTTAGCCCCGGTGTAGATCATTGCCTGTGTGCAGTTTCCGGTGTTTCCGCAGTTGTGGAGAATGACGGCGAAGTTGTCGTCCTGCACCTTTGCGATGATGTCTTTTACATATTCGGACGAGAATTGCTGGCAGTCTTCATTTGACAACAGGCCTGCGGCAGGTTCGGCCATCACCACACCGTTGGCGCCGGCTTCCTTGAGCGCAAGGCAGTAGTTGGTAATAAATTCGCTGCATTTGGCCAGCAACATTTTCGCTGCATCCGGATTAATGTAGATGAGCATCATGATTTCCGACATGTCATACAAGCGTCCGGCCAGTGAATACGGGCCGATGCATCCGGCCAGGACGGGGCGTTTGGTCAGGTGTTCTGCTGCCAGACGGTTGGCCTTCAGATATTCAGGCACGCGTCCCTGGTTCACGTCGGGCACCTGGAGTGCTTCAATGGCTGCTTCGTCAGCGAGCAAGCGTCCGGTGACGCTGGGAACTTCGTTTTCCGGAAATACGACTTCTGCTCCGAATGCTTCAGCTTCCACGGTCAAATCCATGATGACGCAAGAAGCTGCGGAGGGATATTTTTCATAGAGTGCTTTGATGGCTTCGAAGTGTACTTGCCCGTCGGTCACAGCATCACGCACGGTCTTTCCAATGAGTTCGATGCCGGGATGGGTCATGATAGGAATGGCGGTCACTTTGTTGCTGGCGATGAGATCTTTCATCCATTGTGTCATGTTGAATTTGCTCATAGTAGTAAAGGTTGTGTAATTAATGGTTATTTATAATAAAAGGATGGGATGCGTTGCGACTGAAATGACCATCAGAAGCACAAAGCCACAGAGGATATATCTGTAAAGGAGATATAAATTCTGTGTCTTTGTGATTTTGTGCTATTCATAACATGTTAACACATCCCATGAATTTGAGATGCTTTAGTAAGCAAACATAGGATAGTTTACCATCGTCTTGTTGACGTGTTCACGAACAGAAGCGATAACTTTCTCATTGTCGATGTTTGAAAGCACGGTTTCAATCATGTCGGCGATTTCGAGCATTAGGTCTTCTTTTGCACCACGTGTGGTGATGGCAGGAGTTCCCAAGCGGATGCCTGAAGTCTGGAATGCCGAACGAGTGTCAAAGGGCACCATGTTTTTATTGACAGTGATATCGGCAGAAACCAAGGCTTTTTCAGCCACTTTACCGGTCAAGTCAGGATATTTGGTGCGTAGGTCAACCAGCATGGAGTGGTTGTCTGTCCCGCCCGACACGATGCTGAATCCTTTGTCCATAAGGGCTTGCGCCAGCACTTTGGCATTCTTTTGCACTTGAGTCTGATATTCCTTGTATTCCGGTTGCAGGCATTCGTGGAAGGCAACGGCCTTGGCTGCGATGACATGTTCCAGCGGACCGCCCTGGATGCCGGGGAACACGGCAGAGTCGAGCAGTTGCGACATCTTCTTGATTTCTCCCTTCGGTGTTTTCTTGCCCCAAGGATTCTCGAAATCTTTGCCCATCATGATGACGCCTCCACGTGGGCCGCGCAGTGTCTTGTGAGTAGTTGATGTGACGATATGTGCATACTTCAACGGGTTGTCGAGCAGTCCGGCAGCAATCAGACCGGCGGGGTGTGCCATGTCGACCATGAAGATGGCGCCCACCTTGTCGGCAATTTCACGCATGCGTTTGTAGTCCCATTCACGTGAATAGGCAGACCCGCCTCCGATAATCATCTTCGGCTGTTCGCGCAGGGCGATTTTTTCCATTTCGTCATAATCCACGCGACCGGTTTCTTTGTTCACATTATATTCACACGGGGTGTAGATGATGCCTGAAGTGTTGACCAAAGAACCATGAGAAAGGTGACCGCCATGTGCCAGGTTCAAACCCATAAATTTGTCACCGGGATTCAGCACGGCAAGGAACACAGCTGCATTTGCCTGTGCACCGGAATGAGGCTGCACGTTTGCCCATTCGGCACCGAAGATTTGTTTCAGACGGTCGATGGCCAGTTGTTCGCTTTGATCCACCACCTCGCAACCACCGTAGTAGCGTTTGCTGGGATAGCCTTCAGCGTACTTGTTGGTCAGGCATGACCCCATGGCCTTCATGACTTGATCGCTGACAAAGTTCTCGGAAGCAATCAACTCGATTCCTTTTAATTGACGTTGATGTTCTTTTTCGATGATATCGAAAATTAAATCGTCTTTTTTCATGTTCTTTCAAATGTAAGTTTTATGAAATATGTTTTTTTCTATCAATGTTGCAAATCTACTGTTTTTTCTCTACTGACCATCCAAATTTACCAATCTTTTTCCCTAAGCCGTAATAGGCTCCGTGCAGATAGACCAGCGGATGACTTTCTGAGAGCTCGAATTTCCCGGTTTGAGGATTCAAATAGCGCTCGTCTGCCCGCACATTCACGACTTCTGCCACGAACATGTCATGCGAGCCTAACGATATGATTTCCTTCACCCGGCATTCGATGCAGAGAGGAGACTCTTCCACAATGGGAGCTTTCACAACGGATGCTTTGCCCGGTGTGAGCTTCATCTCTTCAAATTTGTTGTAGTCACGTCCGGAGCGCACGCCACACCAGTCAGTGGCGAAAGCCATGTCTTCTGTCGTCAGGTTGAGCACAAACTCCATGTTCTTTTTGATGATGGCGTAGGAGTGGCGTTCTGGGCGCACGGATATGTAGCACATCGGAGGATTGGTGCAGAGAGTGCCCGTCCAAGCCACCGTGATGAGGTTGTATTCCTCTGCTGTGCTCCCGCAACTGACGAGGATGGCAGGTAGGGGATAAATCATTGTCCCCGGTTTCCAGTCTTGTTTCATTGGTTATGGTAGTTAGAGGAGTTTGATGTTTTCCTTGTGTTGTTCCTTTTCGCAGTAGTGGCATTTCAGAATGCCATGTTCCTTGTTCACAACGTGAAACCATGTCTGCATGGGCTCGTTGTTGGTGATGCATTTGGGGTTCGGGCATTTCACGATGCCTTTTAGTTCGTCGGGCATGTGCACTTCTTTTTTCTCAACCACCTCATAATCATGGATGATGTTGAGTTTCACATTGGGAGCGATGACCGAGATGCGATTGATTTCCTCATCGCTGAAAAACTTGTTGGCCAGTTTGATGATGCCTTTCTTGCCCAACTTCTTGCTGTCGAGATTGAACCCGATGGTCACATTCGTGTCCATGTGCTCAATGCCAAGCAGGGACACCACTTGAAACAGTTTGTCTGTGGGGATATGGTCGATGACAGTGCCGTCTTTCAGTGCGGCTACTTGCAAAGCTTGCTTGTTTTCGTTCATGATATGGTTGCCTTTATTGTTTAACTTCGTCTAACGTGATGCCCAACACGTCGCAGATAAGTGCCTCGCGAGCGAAGAGTCCGTTGCGGGCTTGCTGGATGTAGTAAGCATGGGGGTCTGTGTCCACGTCGTATGCAATTTCGTTAACACGTGGCAGTGGGTGGAGTATTTTCATGTTGTCCTTTGTTTTCTTGAGCATGTTGGCCCTGAGGATGTAGACGTCCTTCACACGCTCATATTCCATCAGGTCAGTGAAGCGTTCTCTCTGCACGCGAGTCATGTAAAGGATGTCGGCTTCGGCGATAACATCTTCGTTGAAGTCTTTGTGCTCCACATATTTGATGCCGTGCTGCTGGCAGTAGAGCTTGTACTCCTGTGGCATTGCCAGTTCTTTGGGTGCAATGAAATGGAAAGTGGGGTTGAAGTGGCGCATTGCCATGAGAAGTGAGTGAACCGTGCGTCCGTATTTCAAATCGCCTACCATGTAGATTTGCAGGTTCTCCAGTGTGCCCTGTGTCTTGTAGATGGAATACAAATCGAGCATCGTTTGCGAGGGATGTTGGTTGGCGCCGTCACCTGCATTAATAATAGGTATTGGCGCAATTTCGCAGGCATAGCGTGCTGCGCCCTCCAGATAGTGGCGCATGACTATTAAGTCGGCATAATTGCTGACCATTAGGATGGTGTCTTTCAGCGTCTCGCCTTTGGAAGAGCTGGTGGTCGATGCATCAGAGAAGCCTATGACGCGTCCGCCCAAACGGTTGACTGCCGTTTCAAAACTCAGGCGCGTGCGTGTCGACGGCTCGAAAAACAAGGTTGCGACGACTTTGCCATCGAGGATTTTTCGGTTCGGACGTTTCTCAAACTCTTTGGCCATTTCCAAGAGATAGAGGATTTTCTCTTTGGAATGATTGGCAATGGTGACTAAACTTCTATTTTCCATATCAATAATCAAAGATGTTATAATTATCGAGATGTAAAGTTAGACAAAAAAATAGAAACAGAATACATTTTTTGCGCAATAACTTTTCGTCAGAATCCGGGAGTGAAAAATGGAAGGATGGAAATAATGTAAACAACAGTAGCTTTTTCTTCTCGTTGTTTCTGCTGAAGGTGGTTCCTGCCGATGCTCGCCCTTACTGCTGTTCAAGCACGGACTCCTTTCCGCCCGTGCTTGGCCTTTACTCGGCTCACGGGCGGAAAGGAGTCCGCTCCTGTGCCGAATAGAGTCGGTTCATGCTTCGGAGAAGCAAAGTGATGACGTGGGTATAAGTAGCTTTGTTATAATGTGTTATGAAATGGACTGCAAATGAAGTTTGCACATGTCGAGAAGTCGGAAAGACCTTGCTGGGTTGCTTGGCCAGACAGCATGCGACAAAGGAAAAAAAGATTGACAACGAACGTTGTGTAGTCATGCTTTTTCAACTTGCAGGCGAAGCGAAAAAGTGAGGAGATGTTGTATTTGAAATTTTTTTGGGGAAATGGTTGCAGCACCGGTGGGATAGGAGGACGGGTGAGATGCACCGGAACGGCTTTCTGACATCCGTTTTTGGTTTGGAAAGGTGAAAGAATATTCCGGTGCTCTGTTTTATTTGGGGGTGATGAGGTGGAAATCTCAAAACATTGTTCCCCCGCAATTTCTGTTGTGTGACAAATTTATCGGGAGAGTTGCATGATGCGGCTGATGTATTTGCCCAAGATGTCAAACTCAATGTTTACAATGCTCCCGACACAGAACGTATGGAAATTGGTGTGCTCATAGGTGTAGGGGATGATGGCCACTTGAAATGTATTTTCGGTTGGGTTGCACACCGTCAGGCTCACTCCATTGACAGTCACAGAGCCTTTGTCCACAGTTAGATAGCCACGCTGAGCCATTTCTCGGTCGAAAGGATATTTAAAGGTGTAATACCAACTGCCTTCCGCATCCTTAATGTCGATGCATTCGGCAGTCATGTCCACATGGCCTTGCACGATGTGGCCGTCGAGCCTTCCGTTTATCATCATGCTGCGTTCAACATTGACTTTGTCGCCCACTTTGAGCAGGCCGATGTTTGAGCGCTCAATGGTTTCACGCATGGCTGTCACGGTGTAGGTGCCGTTTTCTATTTTCACCACAGTCAGACAAACGCCGTTATGCGACACACTTTGGTCGATTTTCAGTTCGTCGACAAATGAACATTTCAGAGTGAGATGCAGGTTTTCTTGGTCTTTCTCTATGCGAACGACTTCGGCATATTCTTCTACGATTCCTGAGAACATAGTATTATTTTTTAAGTGATTAGTTTTACGTGGCAAAGGTAAGCAATATTTTTTAATGCGGCAGATGAAGTCTTTCTTGTTCCGGATGTTTTTCTCGGGTCAAAGCATTATAAAAGAGTATATTGTTCGTATGGAAGGGCAAGGTAGTGGTATATACATCTGTCGGTTGTATGTTTCGAAAAAGAGCTGTCTCTGGTCGGGAAAAAACAGCAGTTTGCCGACAAAAAAGCCAAAGAAGTCTATTTTTGTTGTGTGTGTAAACTATTAGAAGTAAATTTGCTCCGTGAAAATTCTAAAAAATAATCAGAATGAAACATAACCTCTTATACACGGTTGCTTTTCTGGCAATGGCTTCACCACTGTCGTCCTTTGCCCAGGATTCCACCAAGGTGTGGACATTGGACGAATGCATCCGTTATGCGTTGGAGCAAAACATTCAGTTGCAGCAGAATCGACTTTCTCTGGAAGAAAGCAAGGTGGATGTGAAAACGGCCAAGGCTGCATTGTTCCCCAGTCTGTCATTCAGTACGAGCCACAGTATGATGAATCGTCCCTATCAGGAAACGAGTAGCATAGTGAGCGGTACGGAGATTCTCAGTAGTACCAGCAAGACTTCTTACACGGGAACTTATGGTTTGGATGCTCAGTGGACAGTGTGGAATGGAGGCAAACGCCTGAAGACTATCAAGCAGCAGAAATTGGCTCAAGAAACAGCCGAACTGACCGTGAGTGAGCAGGAAAACACCCTGCAGGAAGAAATTACCCAACTTTACTTGCAAATTCTGTATGCCAATGAGTCGGTTCAAATCAACGAAGGTACTTTGGAATTGAGCAAGGCTCAATATGAACGTGGCAAGGAATTGTTGGCTGTCGGGGATATTTCGAAAAGCGAGTTGGCGCAGCTGGAATCTCAAGTGAGCAATGACAACTATCAGTTGGTGACGGCCCAATCAACACTTGCCGACTATAAACTTCAGCTTAAACAGTTGCTTGAATTGGATGGTGAACAGGAGTTCGTTTTGTCCATTCCTGAGTTGGATGACATGAAAGTACTTTCACCGATTCCTAACAAGGCTGACATTTATAGTGCTGCGTTGGCACTCCGTCCGGAGATACAAAGTGGAAAGCTGAATATCCAATCTGCAGATTTGAGTGTCCAAATGGCCAAGGCTGGCTACATGCCAACTTTAAGTTTGAGTGCAGGCATTGGTACCAATCACACATCGGGCAGTGATTATTCTTTTTCTGAACAGGTGAAGCGTGGATGGAACAATTCCATTGGCTTGTCTCTCAGTTTGCCGATTTTCAACAATCGGGAAACAAAGAGTGCTGTTGAAAAGGCCAAGTTGCAGTATGAAAGCAGCAAGTTGGATTTGACCAATGAGCAAAAAGAACTTTATCGGCAGATTGAATCCATGTGGCTGGATGCAACCAATGCCCAGCAACTGTTTGTGGCGGCAGATGCCACTCTGAAAAGTAGCCAGAGCAGTTACGAACTGGTCAATGAGCAGTTTAAGTTGGGCATGGTGAACACGGTGGAGCTTCTTACCGAAAAAAACAATCTGATGAGTGCGCAGCAGGAACGTGTGCAAGCCAAATACATGGCCATATTGAATCGAGTCCTGTTGGAATTCTATGCAGGTAATCAAATAGAACTTTAAATTAACTCACATCACTAAGATATGAACAGCAAGAAAAAACTCATAGCCGGTGTCATCGTGGTGGCTGTTATCGCCGGAGGCGGTTACTGGCTTTTTGGAGGAGCGAAAAAGAAAAACTTAATTACGTTCTCCACAACACAAGTAGTGAAAGGTGACATCAGTACGTCTATTACTGCTACTGGCAACATAGAACCGGTGACAGAAGTTGAAGTCGGTACACAGGTATCAGGTATTATCGATAAGATATATGTGGACTACAATTCGATAGTGAAAGTCGGACAAATTATAGCCGAAATGGATAAGATTCCGTTGCAGAACGAATTGGAATCTGCCAAGGGTACTTACGAGGGAGCACAAGCTGAATTTGAATATCAGGAGCGTACTTACAAGCGTAACCAACAGTTGCACGAGAAAGGCTTGATCAGCGATTCGGAATATGAAGAGAGCTTATATAATTATCAGCGTGCAAAGAGTAGTTTGGTGAGCAGTCGGGCTACTTATAACAATGCAGAGCGCAATTTGTCTTACGCCATCATTACGTCTCCGATAGATGGAATCGTTACCAGTCGCGACGTGGAAGAAGGCCAAACCGTGGCTTCCGGCTATGAAACACCGACTCTGTTTACCATTGCTGCAGATTTGACCATGATGCAAGTCGTGGCCGATGTGGATGAAGCTGATATAGGTGGTGTGAAGGAAGGTCAACGTGTGTCATTCACCGTGGATGCTTATCCGGAAGATACATTTGAAGGTTGGGTGACACAGATTCGTCTGGGCAGCAGCAAGAGTAGTAGCAGTTCCTCAAGTTCGTCATCGACCAGTGAAACGGTTGTGACCTATGAGGTCGTGATCTCTGCAGATAACCCTGATTTGAAGCTGAAACCGCGTTTGACGGCTAATGTTACAATCTATACGTTAGATAAGAAAGACGTGCTTTGTGTGCCTAGTAAGGCTTTGCGCTTTACGCCCGAAACTCCGATGTTGGGAAGCAATGATGTGGTGGAAGACTGTGAAGGCGAGCATAAAGTATGGACTTATGAAAATCATGTGTTTAAAGCATATCCTGTAACCATTGGTGTGAGTGACGGCATTCATACGGAAATATTGGATGGTGTGGATGAAGGTTTGTTCATCGTTAGCGAAGCTGAAATGAATGCGTCCGCGAGCACCACAGAGTCTTCATCACAGAGTGAAAGAAGTCCTTTCATGCCAGGACCTCGTGATAGAAATTCGAATAAGAAAAGTAGTGATGAATAGTAATTATGGGTAAGACTGTCATTGATATACAAGACATCAAACGAAACTTCCAAGTGGGTGACGAAACAGTCCATGCATTGCGTGGACTCTCGTTTTCCATTAAGGAAGGGGAGTTTGTCACCATTATGGGTACTTCCGGCTCAGGAAAATCCACCTTATTAAATATATTGGGTTGCCTGGATACGCCGACTGCCGGTGAATATTATCTTGACGGTATTTCTGTCAAGAAAATGACTAAACCCGAGCGTGCCATTTTACGTAACCGTAAAATTGGATTTGTATTCCAAAGTTATAATTTGTTGCCTAAAACCACGGCTGTTGAAAATGTGGAATTGCCGCTGATGTACAATCCGGCAGTGAAAGCTACAGAGCGTAGACAGCGTGCCATAGAGGCTTTGGAGCGTGTGGGATTGGGTGACCGTTTGGAACATAAGTCAAACCAGATGTCTGGTGGACAGATGCAACGTGTGGCTATAGCCCGTGCGTTGGTTAACAATCCGGCGGTGATTTTGGCTGATGAAGCGACAGGAAACTTGGATACGCGTACTTCTTTTGAGATTCTGGTCTTGTTTCAAGAACTGCATGCTGCTGGACGTACGATAGTCTTCGTCACGCACAACCCGGAGATATCTCAGTACAGTAGCCGGAACATTCGTTTGCGTGACGGACTTATTATAGAAGACTGCGTGAACCCAAAGATTTTGTCAGCAGCCGATGCACTTGCTGCGTTGCCAACAAATGATGAGGGTTGAAAGGCATAAACTCATACAATGAAAAGAATCTATTATGAACATCAGTAATTTATTCAAAATAGCTTTGAGGGCGTTGTCCAACAACAAACTGCGTGCATTCCTCACTATGCTGGGAATCATTATCGGTGTGGCATCGGTAATTACAATGCTTGCTATTGGTCAAGGTTCGAAGAAAAGCATTCAGGCACAAATTGCCGAAATGGGTTCAAACATGATTATGATTCATCCGGGTGGTGAGATGCGTGGAGGTGTGCGTCGTGATCCGTCAGAGATGCAAACCCTTAAACTGGAGAATTATGAGACGTTGCGTGATGAATGTACCTATTTGTCGGCCATTAGTCCGAGTGTGTCGTCTTCAGGGCAGCTCATTCACGGCTCGAACAACTATCCGTCTTCGGTTAGCGGTGTGAGCATTGATTATTTGGAGATTCGCCAGTTGACAGTGGAGCAAGGTGAAATGTTCACAGAAAATGACATTAAGACCTCTGCTAAAGTATGTGTCATAGGAAAAACTATCGTAGATAATCTGTTTCCGGATGGAAGCGATCCCATTGGGCAAGTGATACGTTTCAACCAAGTCCCGTTTCGCGTGATTGGTGTTTTGAAATCAAAGGGTTACAATTCAATGGGCATGGATCAGGACGATATTGTTATCGCTCCTTATACGACGGTGATGAAACGTCTGCTGGCTGTTACTTATCTGGAAAGTATTTTTGCATCTGCTTTGACAGAGGATATGACCGAATATGCGATTGAAGAGATTGAGCACATATTGCGTCGTGAACATAAGTTGCGTGCAACGGATGATGATGATTTTAACATTCGGAGTCAGCAGGAACTTAGTCAGATGCTCAATACAACTACAGACTTGATGACTACGTTGCTGGCCTGCATTGCAGGAATCTCTTTGATTGTGGGTGGTATTGGCATCATGAACATCATGTATGTGTCGGTGACAGAACGTACACGTGAGATTGGTCTTCGCATGTCTGTCGGTGCGCGAGGAATTGATATTCTTAGTCAGTTCCTGATAGAGGCCATTTTGATAAGTATCACCGGTGGTCTTATTGGAGTGATTTTGGGGTGTGGAGCAAGTTGGATTGTGAAAGATGTTGCTCATTGGCCTATTTATATTCAGCCGTGGAGCGTGTTGTTGAGTTTCGTAGTCTGCACCGTGACGGGTATTTTCTTCGGATGGTATCCAGCTAAGAAAGCAGCCGGTCTTGATCCAATTGAAGCTATCAGATACGAGTAACGGGGGTAATTGTATGGATACTAGCGTGCATCATCCAAAGTCTATACCTTTGTCCTTCTTTCATATGTTGGCTTGGGTTATATTCTTTGCTTTCCCTTTGTTGTTGAGTAATACGTCGGAAGGAATTCCATGGAATAGATATTTACGTCATTTAATCTTCCTCGTCACGTTTTTTCTCATCTTTTATGCGAATTATTGGTTTCTTGTCCCAAAATATTTGCTAAAAGGGGAATATTCACGCTATTTGATTTACAATATTCTTCTTATTTTTGCTGGTGTGTCATTTGTACACTTGTGGTATATGCCTCATCTCCAGGATTTTTTGTGGGGAGAATATAAACCGGAGGAACCTATGCATTCAGTTCCTCCGCCACGTTGGGTTTTTGTTGTGAAAGATTGCATCGTGTTTGTTTTCATGGCAGGACTCGGTACGGTGATACGCTTGAGTATGCAGTGGCAAAAAGCAGAAACTGCCAGGCAAGAAGCTGAGCAAAACCGGGTTGAGGCTGAACTTAATAACTTGAGGAATCAGCTTAATCCGCATTTCCTACTGAATACGTTGAACAATATTTATGCATTGATTGCGTTTGACACGGAGAAAGCTCAGCAGGCAGTGCAGGACTTTTCCAAGCTTTTGCGTCATGTGTTGTATGAGAACAGAGGAGCCTTTGTCCCTCTTTGCAAAGAGATAGATTTTATGCGCAATTACATCGAACTGATGCGTATCAGGTTGGTCAAAGGAGTGCGCTTGTCTATTAATATAGAAGTAAGTAAAGAAAGTCAGACACCGATTGCTCCATTGTTGTTTATTTCACTTATAGAAAACGCGTTCAAGCATGGTATAAGTCCAACAGAACCTAGCTTCATCAATGTCACTATCTGTGAAAATGATGGATGGGTCGAGTGTAAGATAATCAACAGTAACTATCCGAAAAATCATTTGGATAAGAGCGGAAGTGGCATCGGACTGAAACAAGTGAAAAGACGGCTGGAACTGTTGTATCCGGGAAGACATGTATGGGAAATGGGAGTCAATGAAGATAAAACAGTCTATACATCGTTCCTTTCCATTCAAACACGTGAAAAGAAAGGATGAAATATGATATTATCATGTGCAATAGTTGATGATGAGCCATTGGCACTTGATTTGCTTGAGACGTATGTTGAAAAGACCCCGTTCTTGCAACTCAAAGGGAAGTATGCTAGTGCAGTGGGGGCGATGAAAGGATTACAGGAACAACCAGTCGACCTGTTGTTTTTAGACATACAGATGCCTGAACTGGATGGGTTGGAGTTTTCACACATGATTGCGCCAGAAACGCGAATCATTTTTACCACTGCGTTTGGACAGTATGCTTTGGATGGTTATCGGGTCAATGCATTGGACTATCTATTGAAACCTATCAGTTATCGTGATTTTTTAGAGGCGAGCAACAAGGCCCTGCAGTGGTTTGAATTGAAGAATGCAGCTGATAGTAATGCTGACACTGGAGAGGATGGATGCATTTATGTAAAAAGTGAATACAAACTGATACAAATCAATTTAAAAGATATTTTGTATATCGAAGGATTGAAGGATTATGTAAAGATTTATACGGAAACTGATTCGCGTCCCGTCATGTCGCTCATGAGCCTGAAATCCTTAGAAGAACGTTTGCCAGCTTCATGTTTTCTGCGTGTGCACCGTTCTTATATTGTGCAGAAAAGCAAGATTAAGCTGATTGACCGGGGGCGAATTGTATTTGAGAAAGAGTATATTCCTATATCTGATAGTTACAAGCAGGATTTACAAACATATCTGAATGATAAAATGATTTGATTGTTGCATTTAGAAGAAGATATACCATTAAGGTAAGGATAATGGCTATAAAAAACAAGGTAAGGGAGATGTGAATCTATTTTACTTTGTGGCCAGAATTAAAACACTCTCTCTATATTTAAAAAGGAAGGAGCCCGTGCTATACAGTGGTATAGTTAGCGGGCTCTATTTGTATCCTTCGGACTAATCGTCAAATAAAATGAAGGATGATTTGAGTTTCGTTTGGAAGCCCAAAATGACTACCTTTGTCTTGTTAAGTATAGTATCAGGAAGATAAAGAAACAACGAAGCAAATGAAAACAATATTACTTGTAGTGGGAAAAACAACTGAGCCGCATTACATTGCGGCCATAACGGATTATGTGGAACGTGTCAAGCATTATATTTCATTTGATATGGAAGTGATTCCAGAATTGAAGAATACCAAAAGCCTTTCACAAGAGCAACAACGTGAGAAAGAAGGAAGTTTAATCTTAAAATCGCTTCAACCGGGAGATGTCGTGGTGTTGCTTGACGAACGAGGAAGAGAGTTTCGGTCTGTTGAGTTTGCGTCATGGATGGAGGGAAAACTCTGCACGGTGAATCGGCGTCTGGTGTTTGTTATCGGTGGTCCTTACGGTTTCTCAAAAAGTGTATATGATGCTGCGAACGAGAAGATTTCACTTTCCAAGATGACCTTTTCACATCAGATGATTCGTTTGATTTTCGTAGAGCAGCTTTATCGGGCCATGAATATACTTCACGGAGGACCTTATCACCATGAATGATGTTTATCGTATGTGAAAATCCAGTCTGATTGGAAGATGATCACTGAATCCACCATTGTAGCGAGGCCCTATGTAGGTGCGATATGGTTTGAATCCTCCGTATTTCCGGTCACGTTCCAGGAGAAAGGGAAATGTTATGATGGTAGCATCTTCTCGGGAAGTGTGTAAGCTCGCGTCTTTGTCCAATAAGATACCAGAGACCAGAAAATGGTCGAGCACGCTCCATTCTCCGTGATAGCGATATGTTCCGGGGACTTGTACAGGTATGAGATTATAGAGTTGATCAGGTGACAAAACTCCGTTGGGCATATTTGCTTTCAGGACGTCTCGTATAATGACTCCTTCAGGGGTATCATTGAAATCACCTGTAATCAGGATGCGAGGTTCTGTTCGGACGGATAGTAGTGAGTCGCAGTGCTTCTTAAGCTGTTCGGCAACGTGAATCCGGTGTGGTCGGCTTCGGTGTGCTCCCGTTGCGCGTGACGGCAAGTGGCAGATAAAAACGTCAAGTGTGTCTCCTGTGATAATCATTCCCGTCACATGTAGGATGTCGCGGGTGGGATGCTGATTTTTTAGAAGGTCTATGGTGATGGCCTGATGTTGCAACACTTTGAAACGTCCTGGTTGATACAAAAGAGCGACGTCAATGCCTCTTTCGTCTGGAGAATTGGTTATCAGAAATTGATAGTTGACTTCTTTTAAAGGTGTATGAAGTGTGAGATCTGTCAAGACATCTTCGTTCTCCACTTCGCAGAGTGCTACAAGATCAGGAACTTGTTCCTCTCCTACGGCAACAATGACTTTGCTTAGTTTTATGAGTTTCTCCCGATATTTCTGATAAGTCCATTTGCGTAAGGCTGTTGGCAGAAACTCCATGTCATTTTTGAGGGAATCGTGTTTGCAGTCGAACAGATTTTCTACATTGTATTCCATGACGCGAAAGCGGTTTGTTTGTCCCATTAAAGGGAGTATTCCCGTCAGTCCGCAAAATAATAATAGAATCAGTTTACAGTGTGCTATGTTCATTATGACAGAATAATAAAAAGCTTCGGTATCAAAGACTATGCTTTTCGATGCCGAAGCTTATGTGTTTACAGCGTAAGGGCTCGGTGGTTATGCCTTGGCTGGGATACATTTCAAGATGGCACATAGATGACGCCACACTTTGTCAACAGTGGGGATAAGCATACGTTCATCGGGAGAATGCACACCTCTTAAAGTCGGTCCGAATGAGACCATGTCCAGTGATGGGTATTTTTCCAGGAACAGTCCACATTCCAATCCTGCATGAATTGCTTTAACTTTAGGTTCTGTTCCGAAGAGTTCCTTATAAGTATCCACTGCAATTTTGAGAATCTCAGAGTGGGTGTTTGGTTTCCACCCTGGATATCCTTCGCCGACATCAACATGAGCTCCGGCTAGTTCAAAAACAGCTTTGATGGCATCGGCAACATTTTTGCGGGCTGATAAGATGGAACTTCGCTGGCTGGTAGTGACGGTGATTTTGTGGTCGTGTATCTTCATGGAGGCTAAGTTTGAGGATGTTTCCACTAACCCCGGGATGTCCTGACTCATGGCAAAAACGCCGTTGAATACGGCTTGAATGGCTCTTAAAAAATTGGTCGTAACGTTTGGGGCAATGGCTTTATCATGGAAGTTCTCAGACTCAAGTTTGAATTTCATGTTCTTCTCTGTTTGCGAGAATTCTTCTTCCACTTCTGAAACAAATATATTCCAATCCACTCTCACTGTTTCTTTCAATTCTGTCGGAACAGCGCAGAGGGCATGTGCTTCGCGGGGGATGGCATTATGCAGATTTCCACCATTGATGTCGAGCAGATAGAAATCATATTTCTCATTGAGTTGATATAAGAAACGTCCTAAAATCTTGTTTGCATTGGCTCGCATCTTATTGATGTCATCACCAGAGTGTCCTCCGGTCAGACCGTCAACAGACAGACGAAAGCAGAAATAACCTTCTGGCACGTTGACTGTTTGGAAGTCAAACACTGCGTTTGTACGCACGCCGCCCGCACACCCAATAAAAAGTTCTCCTTCGTCTTCCGAATCAAGATTGAGCAGGATGTCTCCATTCATGAAGTTCTGTTCTAAAGCAAAAGCTCCGGTCAAGCCGGTTTCTTCATCAACTGTGAAAAGACATTCAATAGGGCCATGCTCAATGTCATTGGCAGCCATGACAGCCAGTGCCATTGCGATGCCGATTCCGTTGTCAGCTCCTAAAGTAGTTCCTTTGGCACGTAGCCATTCTCCATCTATATAGGTTTGAATAGGATCTTTTTCAAAATCATGATGTGTGTCTTTGTTCTTTTCACAAACCATGTCCGTATGGGCTTGAAGGACGACAACTTTTCGGTTCTCAAAACTAGGTGTTGCCGGTTTCTTTATTAGGATGTTTCCAGCCTTGTCTGTAAAGGTTTCCAAACCATGTTTTAGTCCGAAATCCTTTAGGTAAGCCATGATTTTCTCCTCTTTCTTTGAAGGACGTGGTATCTTGCAGATTTCTGCAAAATAGTGAAACACACATTCAGGTTGTAGCTTAACTTGATTTTCCATCGTTGTAATATTTTTTATGCTTGTATATTGAAACTCTTCACTAAATTAGGTTAAATTAAAATCTTTACCTCTGTTTCTTTCTTCTTTTTATTGAAGAAAAAACTGTGCAGTAAATGCAAAACTTATATCTTTGCACCACAAATATAATTAGAAATGCTTGAAACGATTCTTGTATCCGTGTTAATAGTTGCTATTTGCATTGCCTTGTTGGCAGTGCAGATTCTATTGAAAAAGGATGGAAAGTTTCCCGGGATACACATCGGTGACAGTCCGGCAATGAGGAAGAAAGGGATTAAGTGCGTTCAAGCTCAGGATCGTGAGGCCCGTATGCAAAAGCCTGGTGTTCATGAAATTGTAATGAATGAGAACAAATAATAATCATTTTATAAATAGAAACAGATAAGTTATGAAAAGTAAGAACTTTATCGTAAAGGGACTCTTTGCTTTGTTTTTAATTGCAGCTTTCGCACAGTGTGCAGGGAACAATGCGGCCGATACACTTGCTGGTGGTTCTGTGCCTACGGCCGGTGTGTCTGAATTAAAGATTGCATATGTTGAAATTGATAGTCTGCTCAATAATTACAATCTCTACAAAGACCTTAATGAAGCGATGATTAGAAAGCAAGAAAATGTAGAGGTAACCTTGAAGGAAAAGGCAAAAAGTCTGGACAGTGAAGTGCGTGACTTTGAACGTAAATACCAAAACAATGTGTTCACTCCGGAGAGAGCCCAGCAGGAACAAAACAGACTGGTGAAGAAGCGTCAGGATCTGGAAGCTTTGCAGCAACGTCTGATAGGGGAATTGCAACAGGAGAGTGACAAAAACAGCATTCAGTTGCAGGATTCTATCAAAGCTTACCTGGAAGATTTTAATAAGGACAAGAAATATAGTCTGATTATAAATAATGCAGGATTTAGTAATTTGCTGTATGCTGATCCTGTGTTCAATATCACACAAGAAGTGATTGATGGCTTAAATAAACGTTACGTTCCAGCCAAATCCGAATAATCATTAATTGATTTTTTTTGGGGGGGGAGAGAAGTAAGAGTCTGTGTTTGACCTATATAAACACAGGCTCTTTAATTTTATAGTTCAGTCTGAAACGTCTTATGATAGAAAAGC
>CAZOKL010000029.1:0-24466 GCA_964580305.1 uncultured Bacteroides sp. | reverse complement strand
AGGGGAAAATATTTGTGTCTTTTTCAGGTTCATTTATCTTTCCTGTCATCGGTTGGAGGGTGTGTTCACAATGCTTCATCCACCCATAGCAGGTCGCTCATGATGCCATCGGAGATGAAGATGCCCTCGCGTGTTAAGTGCAGACTGCCGTTTTCAATGGTGAGCGTTCCTTGTGTCAGATACGGACGTGCGTTTTTCAGGCAGAAATCATGGAGTTCTCGTCCGAATTCCTTTTCTAAATCAGGAAGGCTGAGACCTTTCCTTGTGCGGATGGCAGTGATGATGCGGTCGTTGTAGCGTGTATACAAGCCGAGTGTTTCCATTTCGCAGGGCACTATTCCTTTTTCTATACCTTTTATATATAGTTCGAGTGAGGCAATGTTCCACTGCCGGGAGGTTCCGTTGTATGAGTGGGCAGCAGCTCCGCAGCCCATGTATGTAGTCCCATCCCAATAACTGGAATTGTGGCGTGAATGCAGCCCTGGGAGTGCGAAGTTGGAAATCTCATAGTGCTCGAATCCCGCTTCTTGCATGTGGTCTATCAGCATGTTGAAGAATGCCAGACTGTTTTCTTCATCAACCTCTTCCACGTGATGTTGCTGACGTAGTCGCCACAACTCCGTACCCTCTTCGTAGATGAGATGATAGGCTGATAGGTGTTGCACGTGCAAGTCAGTGGCTTGGCGTAAGTCATACTCCCAACTTTGCAGACTTTCTCGAGGCAGGCCATACATCAGGTCGATGCTGATGTTTTCAAATCCTGCATCATGGCAGCGATGCACGGCTGTGACAGCTTGGCTGGCATTATGTCTGCGGTGCAGCAGGCGCAAGGTGTCATCGTGAAAAGTTTGTACGCCGATGCTGAGACGGTTGAATGGGAGTTGACGCAGCATGTTGATGTATGCCGGAGTGAGGTCGTCCGGATTGGCTTCTAATGTGATTTCTGCATCAGATTGGATGGTGTAATGCCGGGCGAGCGTGTCGAATACCTGTCGGAAATGCCGTTCCTCCAGTTGCGAAGGCGTTCCTCCGCCCCAATAAATGGTCTGTATCATTTCGTTCTTCAGGTAATCTTGTCGCATGGAAAGTTCCCGGCAAAGAATTGAAACATATTCATTCTTGCGTTCTTCCATTGTTGTGGAGTAGAAATCGCAGTAGATGCAGCGTTGTTTGCAGAAAGGTATGTGTAGGTAAATGCCAGCCATGATGTCGTGAAATATGGTTCGAGGTGTGCAAAGATACGGAAAACGTGTATCCGGCAAGAAGCCTTGAAGTTGTTTTTTTATCGGTCATTTTCAGTGCTATAGGCTGATATTGTGTTTTAAAACATAGTTTTGTAACACAATAATATAGTTGGCATTCCCAAGAATAATGTCTAATTTGCGTCCCATTAAAATAAAAGAAGAGTACATAACTCTTTAGTATTTAACTTTTAAACCGTCGATATCATGAAAGTATATCAAACAAACGAAATCAAAAACATTGCCCTACTGGGTAATGATGGAGCTGGTAAAACCACCCTCACAGAGGCTTTACTCTATGAGAGTGGGGTTATAAAACGTCGTGGACGGATTACGGCGAAGAACACTGTGAGTGACTATTTTCCTGTAGAACAAGAATATGGCTATTCTGTCTTTTCTACGGTGTTTCATGTGGAGTGGAATGGTAAGAAACTCAATATAATCGATTGTCCGGGTAGTGACGACTTTGTGGGTGCCGCCATGACGGCTCTTAACGTGACAGACACGGCTATCCTGTTGCTAAACGGTCAGTATGGCCCTGAAGTGGGCACTCAGAACCATTTCCGTTACACGGAGAAGCTGGGAAAGCCCGTGATATTCCTTGTAAATCAGTTGGACAATGAGAAATGTGACTATGACCACATCTTGGAACAGTTGAGGTCTATTTACGGTTCGAAGGTCGTCCCAGTGCAATATCCGCTGGAGACAGGACCGAACTTCCATGCGCTGATTGACGTGTTGCTGATGAAGAAATATTCTTGGAAACCTGAAGGTGGTGCGCCCATTATTGAGGATATTCCGGCAGAAGAAATGGAGAAGGCGACCGAGTGGCACAAGGCTTTGGTGGAAGCCGCAGCCGAGCATGACGAAGGTTTGATGGAAAAATTCTTCGAGCAAGATTCGTTGACAGAAGACGAGATGCGCGAAGGCATCCGCAAAGGATTGGTCAGCCGTGGCATGTTTCCGGTGTTCTGTGTCTGTGCTGGCAAGGATATGGGTGTGCGCCGCTTGATGGAATTCCTTGGCAATGTTGTTCCCTACGTGTCTGAAATGCCGAAAGTGTTCAACACACGCGGTGAAGTGGTGGAACCTGATTCCAACGGTCCGACGTCACTATTCTTTTTCAAGACGGCCGTCGAGCCGCACATTGGCGACGTGCAATATTTTAAGGTGATGAGCGGCACTGTGCATGAAGGTGACGACCTGGCCAATGCCGACCGTGGTTCAAAAGAACGCATCTCACAATTGTTCGTTTGTGCAGGTGCAAATCGCATCAAAGTGAGCGAACTTTGTGCGGGTGACATCGGTTGCACTGTGAAGCTGAAAGATGTGCATACGGGTAATACGCTGAATGGAAAAGACTGTGAGAACCGTTTCAATTTCATCAAATATCCAAACTCAAAATATTCACGTGCCATCAAGCCGGTTAACGAGGCCGATACAGAGAAGATGATGAGTGCCCTCTTCCGCATGCGTGAAGAAGATCCGACTTGGGAAGTGGAGCAATCGAAAGAATTGAAGCAAATCATCGTGCATGGACAAGGCGAGTTCCACCTGCGTACATTAAAGTGGCGTTTGGAAAACAATGAAAAGATATTTGTCAACTTTGAAGAACCTAAGATACCCTATCGTGAGACCATTACGAAGCCTGCGCGTGCCGACTATCGTCACAAGAAACAGTCGGGCGGTGCTGGTCAGTTTGGCGAGGTTCATTTGATTGTAGAGCCCTATGCCGAAGGCGCACCTTTGCCTGAAAGCTATAAGTTCAATGGCCAGGAATATAAGGTAACAGTCAAGAGTCAGGAAGTCATCGACCTGGAGTGGGGTGGCAAGTTGGTGTTCATCAACAGCACGGTCGGTGGTTCTATCGATGCTCGTTTCATGCCAGCCATTCTGAAAGGCGTGATGAGCCGCATGGAGCAAGGCCCATTGACAGGCTCGTATGCCCGTGATGTGCGTGTGGTTGTCTACGATGGAAAGATGCACCCGGTGGATTCAAATGAAATCTCCTTTATGCTTGCCGGACGCAATGCTTTCAGCGAAGCCTTCAAGAATGCAGGCCCCAAGATTCTGGAGCCGATTTACGATGTGGAAGTATTCGTTCCCAGTGACAAAATGGGTGATGTGATGGGCGATTTGCAAGGACGTCGTGCCATGATTATGGGCATGAGCAGCGAAAGCGGCTATGAGAAATTGGTGGCAAAAGTGCCTTTAAAAGAAATGTCGTCATACTCCACGGCACTCAGTTCACTCACCGGTGGTCGTGCTTCGTTCATCATGAAATTTGCGAGCTATGAGCTTGTGCCGTCAGACGTGCAAGAGAAATTGATCAAGGAGTTTGAAGCAAAGCAGGAAAAGGAAGACTAAGCTGACTGGGCTTTTGATTTCATTAAATAAAAAAGCTGCTTCTGTTAAAAGGAGCGGCTTTTTTTATTTAATGACTATTAAATTTCTGGGCAATAATTATAGGGATTCGATTAATTTTTTATTATTTTTGCACTGATTGAAAAGGTTGTTGAATGATAATATCAAGTTTATCAGGTAAAATCGTCTTTTCGGTTAATAATAGAGAATCAGCATGTAAAATCTGTTAATCGAAGGATGTTCTTATTTTAACGTTGTTAATTTTGTCCCTATGAAAAAGTCTACGATTTGGATTTTAGGTATTATCATGGGGCTCTCCTTTGTCAGTTTGCTTTATTTGCAGGTGAACTACATTGAAGAGATGATAAAAATGCGCCGAGAACAGTTTGATGAATCCGTCAAACGCAGTCTTTCCAGTGCAGCAAACTCTATGGAAATGACTGAAGCAGCCACCTATTTGGAAAGTACTCTCAGCAAGGAGAGTAGTATACGGGTGCAGAACAAGCAGCAGTCCATGGGACTTTTGAATCCGCACACGCAGACAGATTCGCTTGGAATGATTCAAGTGCACCAACAGATGATTCAGACAGGGAGCGGTTTCTCGTGGAGCATTCGTATTGGAAGCAATTTGTTTGGTGACACGGTTCGGAGGCCATTGATAGAAACAAGCAGTTCACTGCGTAAGGACTTTTATGAACGATATAAGTATAAGCGTGATTTGGTCAACGATGTAGCTTTGAAGTTGCTTTATCGTGCCAGTGAGAAATCTTTGGAAGACCGTATCAACTTCAAGATACTTGACGAATGCATCAAGACCGAGTTGGCCAACAATGGCATAGACATCCCCTATCATTTCACGGTGCAGACCAATGACGGACGAGAAGTTTACCGTTGTCCGGATTATGAGGATGCTGGGTCGGATCACACCATCCCTCAGGTGCTTTTTCAGAATGATCCTCCAGCAAAGCGTGGGTGGGTGCAAATTCACTTCCCGACACTTAATGACTATATTTATAGTTCGGTAAAGTTTATGATTCCTTCATTGATATTTACCTTTGTGTTATTGGTGACTTTTATCTTTACGCTCTATCAGATATTCCGTCAGAAGAAACTCACGGAGATAAAGAATGACTTTATCAATAACATGACCCATGAGTTCAAAACGCCCATTTCAACCATCTCACTTGCAGCGCAAATGTTGAAAGATCCGGGTGTTGCAAAATCACCGCAGATGTTCCAACACATATCTGGCGTCATTAACGACGAGACTAAACGTTTGCGTTTTCAGGTGGAGAAGGTGCTCCAGATGTCGATGTTTGAGCGTCAGAAAGCAACCCTGAAGATGAAGGAGGTTAATGCTAATAAGCTTATTGAAGGTGTGACTCACACCTTTGCCCTGAAGGTGGAGAAGTACAATGGGCATATCACTTCAGACCTGTCAGCTTTTGACCCAATGATATTTGTGGATGAAATGCACTTCACTAACGTCATCTTTAACCTTATGGACAATGCCGTGAAATATAAGAAGCCGGGAGAAGAACTGCTGCTGACCGTTCGCACTTGGAATGAAAACAACAAGCTCTGTATCTCCATTGAGGACAATGGTATTGGCATCAAGAAGGAAAACCTTAAAAAGATATTTGAGAAGTTCTATCGTGTCCACACCGGTAATTTGCACGACGTGAAAGGTTTCGGGCTTGGATTGGCATACGTGAAAAAGATTATCCAAGATCATAAGGGAACCATACGAGCCGAGAGTGAATTAGGTGTCGGAACAAAGTTTATAATTGTATTACCTTTATTAAAAGATTGATTATATGGACGAGAAATTAACTATTTTATTGTGCGAAGATGATGAGAATCTTGGCATGCTTTTGAGAGAATATTTGCAGGCAAAAGGTTATTCTGCAGAGTTGTGTCCTGATGGGGAAGTTGGCTACAAGGCTTTCTTGAAGACTAAATTTGACTTATGTGTGCTTGATGTGATGATGCCGAAGAAAGACGGTTTCACGTTGGCACAGGAAATCCGTGCAGCCAATTCTGAGATCCCTATCATCTTTCTGACGGCTAAAACACTGAAGGAAGATATATTGGAAGGTTTCAAGATTGGTGCAGACGACTATATCACCAAGCCTTTCAGCATGGAAGAGCTGGTGTTCCGTATTGAAGCCATATTGCGCCGTGTACGTGGCAAGAAGAACAAGGAAAGCAGCATCTATAAAATCGGGCGCTTTACGTTCGATACGCAGAAGCAGATTCTTTCCATTGACGGTAAACAGACTAAACTGACAACCAAAGAGTCTGAACTTTTGGGGTTGCTCTGTGCACATGCTAATGAAATTTTGCAACGCGACTTTGCCTTGAAGACCATTTGGATTGATGACAACTATTTCAATGCTCGAAGCATGGACGTTTATATCACCAAACTTCGCAAACATTTGAAAGAGGACGATTCCATCGAAATTATCAATATTCATGGTAAAGGATATAAGTTGATTACACCGGAAGTGGAATAATTGAAACATAAACTGGCGGGGGTGACATCGAATGAAGCCTGATGTTCACCCCCGTGTTATTTCAATACAGAATGTATGAGTGCAAAAGCAATGACCTATGAGAATGCAGTGAAACGTCTGGAGCAAATCGTGTCACAAGTGGAAAACAACGAGCTGAATATCGACCAGTTGGAAATAGTCTTGAAGGAAGCCCAAGAACTGTTGGCATTTTGCAAGGGGAGGCTTTACAAAGCTGATGCGGAAATTAATAAAATACTGGACGAATTTCAAAAAGAATCCTGAATCTGAAGTTTGTATTCATAGAAAAAGGGTTGAATCCTCTTTACAGAGGTCAACCCTTTTTCTGTTAAAATAGGTATGAATTAGGTTTATCGGACTGTCATCGACAAAAATCAACTTTCCAGCAACTTGATGGCATCAACATACTGAGCGATGCCCACAGCCACTTGCTTGGCTGCTTTCATTGCCAGTACAACGGTTTGCGGATGGTGCACCACATCACCTCCGGCGAATACACCTTTGCGTGTTGTCATGCCATACGGGCGCTCCTTGACGATGAGATATCCGTTTTCGTCAACATCAATGCCCGTTGTGGTTGACACGATGCGGTTGGCCGGACGGGAACCGATGGCTAAATAAATGCGGTCGAAGGGGATGACCTGTTCACCTTTAGGTGTGTTGGCACGTAGCGCCTTGATACGGCCGTTTTCGTCACCAATAAATTCGGTGGTCATTGTTTCCCATAAGAAATTTACTCCTTCTGCCACGGCTTCTTCATATTCACTTTGGTTGGCCGACATCTCAGACTCCGTGCGGTGATAAATGACACTGACGCTCGACGCACCCAGGCGTACGGCTGTGCGGGCTGCATCCATGCCCACGTTGCCACATCCGATGACGCCCACTTTCTCACCTTCCACAAGGGGAACCCTGTCGCGTGTGATGGCGTTTTGGTTGAAGATGTTTACCATGTGGAGCAGATAAGACGACTGTACGACGCCACGCAGGCGTGCTCCCGGAACATCCAACGCTTTGGGCAGTGCTGTGCCGGTGCCGATAAAGATGGCGTCGAAGCCCTTTTCAAACATTTGGTCGACGGTGATGTCTTTGCCCACCATGCAGTTGAGTACAAACGTCACCCCCAGTGCTTCTATTTTTTCTATTTCCTTGCGCACGACGATTTTCGGCAGGCGGTATTCCGGAATGCCAAACATCAATACGCCACCCGGTTCTTCCTGACCGTCGAAGATGGTAACACTGAAGCCCTGACGTGCCAGGTCGCCTGCCACAGTCAGACCTGCAGGTCCCGAACCGATGACGGCCACCTTGCCGCGCGTCTTCTGTGGCAAGCGTTCGCGGATGAGGTTCATTTTTGTGTCGAAATCGGCAATGAAGCGTTCCAGTTTCCCAATCTGGATGCCCTTGCCTTTGGCATAGAGCACGCAGTGCCCTTGGCACTGTTTCTCGTGAGGGCAGACGCGTCCGCAGATGGCGGGCAAATTGCTTTTCTCGTTGATGATGCTCATGGCATTACCCATGTTGCCCATGGAGAGTTGATGGATGAAACCGGGGATGTCATTTTCAATGGGACAGCCTTTCTTACAGGATGGATTCTTGCAGTTCAGGCAACGTTTTGCTTCAGCAATGGCTTCGTTGATGTTGTAGCTTTCATTGACCTCTTGAAAGGTTACATTTGTTTCAGACATAGTATATAGAACTGGTATTTGTAAACTAAACTTTGCAAAAGTACTGTTTTTCTTAGATTCGTGTATTGTTTTTATTGAGAAAATGCATTTTGGATGAATATTTTTTAGAAATCAAGTTCTCCATTTATTGGATAAGTGTTTTTTGAGGGGCGATTTTTTACATGTTGTCTTCTTATGATTTGTAAGCATCGGTGAGCTGACAAGCTGGCATTTCCCAGCCCTCTATTCCGTCCGACCTTACCCTCCTTTCTGTCAAAGCACGGAAAGGAGGGTAAGGTCGGACGGAATAGAGGGGGCTCTTTTGCTTGTGGATGTGCTGTTTGTTAGCGGATGAATTGGATGCGTCGGAGCGTGTTGCGGTCTTTGTCTTGCAGCAGAATGTGATAGACACCCGGTGCCAAACCCTCGATGGACAGCTGCCTTTGGAAACTTCCATGCCAGACCTCACGACCGTAGATGTCCGTCACGGTCATTTGTGTGGCTGATGGGCATTCTGGCAATTCGAGCAGTGCGACAGAAGCGTCATGTCGGTGTGAAGGCTTGGGAATCGTTGTCGTGTGGCTTTCGTTGCCATAAGCGTCAATGGCAGTGACGACGAAGTGCAGTCCTTTCGCCTCGTCGAGTGGCAAGGCAAAACGCGTGTCATATATATAGGTATACTTTAAGTTTCGTGGGTCGTCGGTGTCTATGTCGTGTTGTCTGGAGGCATAGAGGTTGTAGCGGACGGTCTGGCCGCTGTCGTCCGTTGCCGGATGCCATGTGAGCACCAGACTGTCGCCTTTGACATCCGTGCGGAGCCCTGTCGGGGTGGAAGGTGCTATGCTGTCTTGCCACGTCATGGGTGGGATCAGGGCTGGATAGGCATAGACTTCCTGCTTGAGTCGATCATATAATCCTTGTGTGTTGTCAAGCACGAAGCGAGCTCGGAAATAGGCTTGGCCGGGGATATGGGCGCTGCGGGTGAAGTAGATTTGCTGCATGACGTCTTGCAATGTCCAGTTGCCTTCACGTGGGTCAAGGAAATAGACGCCAAGTCCCGGCACGACGGTTCGTCCGTGGGCATTTTCTTGCCAGTCAAGCACAAACGGGTAGAAACTGTTTTCCCGGAAATAGGCCATCGGGAGCATCAAGTCCTGAATGCCGTCTTTCAACCATTGCTGGGCATCTTGATAGACCACATCATAAGCGTTCCATCCTCGTGAGGAGTATCGTGCCACGTCGCGATATTTGCCCACGGGCGAACTGCCCACTTTCACCCAAGGCTTGATGGCCTTTACTGTCTGATAAATTTCCCGCACGATGTCCGTGATGTTGTCACGTCGCCATTGTTCCAGGCTTTTTCCTTTTCCATACTTGCGGTAGGAACGTTGGTCGGGAAAGCGTTTCGGATGGTCGGGATAGCGTATGTAGTCCAGGTTGATTCCGTCGACGTCATAATTGGTTACAATCTCTTTGACAATGCCGGCCAGATGCATTTTCGTTTGCGGATGTCCAGGGTCCAGATACCAGTTGCGTCGGAACTGAATGCACATCTCCGGATGTTTCTTCACGAATGAGCGGTTTCCTAACTCTTTTGATTGCTTGTCGCTTCCCAGCGGGATGGCCACCACCCAGGCATGCAGTTCCATGCCTCGTTTATGGCATTCACTGATGGCAAAAGCCAGCGGGTCATATCCGGGCGACTCGCCGGGGGTGCCGGTCAGGACATCGGTGAATACTTCTTGCGCAGAGGGATAGAGTGCATTATCGCGTGAGCGCACTTGCAGCAGGATGGTGTTGAAGTTTGCGGCTTTCAAAGAGTCGAGTTGGCGGCAGAGCTCGGCTTGCTGTGCTCGTCGGCTTTCGGTCGACACGGCTTTCGTGCGTGGCCAGTCCAGTCCGCTTAGTGTGGTGAGCCACACCGCTCGTGTTTCATATTTCGGAGTCTGGGTGGCAGCCAATAAGGAATATGTGTTACTTTGTGCCCGGCCGTGCAGGGCAGGAATGAGGCTGCATGATAGTGCCAGGAGTATGTGGATGAATATAAGACGCATGGTTGTCATTTGTTAAGTTCTGTTTGGGTGTGTGTTTCGTTTAGGCGGAAGATGCCGGTCGGGGTGGTGCGCCGTAGTGGGATGACTTGGAGGTCTTCGCCAATTTTGATACCTATGTTGTGAAAGCTCGTCTCGATGGTTTTGTATGCCAGGTCGGGATGGTTGTTGTCTTTACTCAAATGGCACAGCCACACATATTTCCATCGGGGTGAATAATGGCTTGCCAGGAATTCTGCGGCTTCGCGGTTACTCAGATGGCCGGTGGAGCTCAATATGCGTTCTTTCAGATGAGCGGGATAAGGCCCCATTCGTAACATTGTCTCGTCATAGTTCGTTTCTAGGACAAGGTAGTCGGCTCGGCACAGATAGGAACTGATGGTTTCCGTGAGGTGACCAATATCAGTTGCCAAACAGAAGTTCACGTCTTCGCACTCAATGAAGTAGCCGGTGTTTCCGAGCGAATCGTGGGGCACATCGAAAGCTGTGATGTGGAAGTCACCGATGGCAAATGGCTCCTCAGTGCGAATATAGCGTGCATTGCTCTCCACTTTCCTGGAGTAGCTGTAGTTCCGCTTGATGCCATTATGCACTTGTTGTGTGGCGTAGATGGGGATTCGGCTCTTTTCGCTCAAATGTCCCACAGCTTTCACGTGGTCAATGTGGTTGTGCGTGATGAGCACGGCACTGATGGTTTCAAGGCTGAGTCCGTATTCTTTCAGTTGTTTTTTAATGGTACGCGCACCGATGCCTGCATCGATGAGGATGGATGTATTTGTGTTTGACAGATAATAACAGTTTCCGCTGCTACCGCTTGCCAGGCTTAAGAATTGTATCATGAATTGTTGTATATGTTATGTTAAAATGGATAACCTACCGCGAAATGGAAGGCGAAGTCGCGCCCGAAGTCGGGATGAATGATGGGAAAATGTTCCCGGCTGTTCTCGTAGGCTGGGTTGATGGCTTTCATTCCTCCATCGAAACGCAGGATGAAGTAGTCAAAGTCGAAGCGCAGTCCTATGCCATAGGAGACAGCAATCTGTTTGTAGAAGCTGTTGAATCGGAAGACTCCTCCCGGCTGGTCTTCATAGTCGCGGATGGTCCAGATGTTGCCGGCGTCGACGAAGAAAGCCCCGTTAAGTTTCCAGAACAGTTTGGTGCGGTATTCCAGGTTTAGATCCAGCTTAATATCGCCCGACTGATTGATGAAGTCGATGTTGCGGTCATTGCCTGCAAACTTTCCCGGCCCCAGACGGCGCACAGACCATCCGCGCACACTGTTGGCGCCACCTGAGAAGTAGCGCTTCTCGAAAGGCAGTATGTTAGAGTTCCCGTATGGATAGGCAACCCCCATGCCCACGTGAAACACGATGGAATTGCGCTGGTCAATCAGGAAATTCTTGGTAAAGTCGAAGTCTGTCTTGATGTATTGGGCATAGGCGATGTTTGCCACTGTGTATTGGTTGCTTTCGTTGCGGTTGGCCTTCAGCAGATGCGAGAAGGCATAGAGCAGGTTGCCCGAAGATTCCACGTTGAACCGGATGGAATAGGAGTTGTTAGACGTCGTTCTTGATTCCCTTCCATCAGAGTTGTATGTGAAACCATAGCCTGCTTTCATGATGAGCAGGTTTTCATAGTTGTAGCGCAAGATGGAGTTCGAGTTTTCCGGGTTGTCCAAGTATTCCTCCCTGAAGGTAGAAGAAATCCAGGGCATGTAGACGTAGTTTAGGTCGAGCACGTCAACACGGTGTTGCCATTTGCGCTTGTAAGTCCATTTGTAGCCCCATGTCACAGAAGCCACGCGACGTCCGAATTCCGGACGTTCCTGTGAATTGAATTGGATACCGATTTCCGATGTAGCCTGTATTCGTCGGCGAATATCTGCATGGATAAACGGAAAGAGAAAGCGCGGAAAGTTGATGCTGGCTTCCACGCCATATTCAATGTAATTCTCGTTGCTGTAGCCCTGCAGGCCGGTCACGGCTTCATAGGCTCCGCGCACTTTGAAGGTGAAAAGCTCGGAGCCATTGAACAGATTTCGATTCTGGTATGACAGTGAAGCGGCAGCTCCGAGGTCGCCGGCCGAGTTGGTACCCTCCAGCTCAACGCTAAATGAATTGAGTTTGTTGCGTGAGAGTAACACGTAACAGTCGAGTGTTGTGGAGTCGGCAGCTTCTTCCTGGAGATAGATGTCGGAATATTTGATGGCATGCAGGCGGCCCAGCGAAGAGCGAACTTGCTGGAGGCGGGACTCGTCATAGTAACTGTTTGAAGCGATGGTGATGTTTTGTGACAGTACCTCCGGTTTCAGGAATGTGCGTTCGGGGTAAAAGATGTTGAGTCCTTTGTAGTGCATGGAGTCGAAGCCGGCGAAGTCTTGCCGTAAGGCACGCGCTAGGTCGAAATCTGTCATGACATTCACTTCTCCGATGCGGTAGCGGGAATGCATCGTGTGTGACACGGCATCATATGGTGCGATGTGAAAGGTAAGGTCGACCGAATACGTGTTGCGCACCGTGTCGGCCGTGCAGGTGATGTATTCCTTGTTGAATCGGTAGAACCCTCTGTTTTGCAAGTAATTGGTTATCTGTTGACGCTCTTGGTCAAGGATGTTTACATTGAACATCATCTGTTCGTGCATCAGACGTGAGTCATATTCTGCCATATAGCAGCTGATGCTGTCGTCTTGGATGTCATAGTCCCAAGAACTGATGTGATAGGCCGGGCCGGGGTGGACGAGATATTTCAGGCGGAGCTTTTTCTTTCGCGTTTCTTTTTGCAGTTGGACGTCGGCTTGCAGGTAGCCCATGTTGTGCAGTGCCAGCTGCATATTCCTGCGTGAGCGTTCGGCTGCCTCTTCGTCGAAAATCACCGGTTTGTCACCCAGTTTTTGGATGAAGCGGTTTATCCAACGGGTCGAGTCGGTTCCCGACAGCGAATAGATGTAGAGTGGCACTTTTATCAAGCTGAACCAACTACTGTTTGGGTTCTGTCGGTTGTATCCTCTGACGTCAGCCGGCTTGACGACTTTTTCATCTGAGACAACTTTGATGTCGTTAAGCAGATATTCTCCTTCAGGAATAAACTTCGACACCGAGCAGGATGCTGTCATCCATAAGAGTAGTAGGGATATATATTTATGCCATCGGTTGCGCATGTGAGTTCGGGGACAAAACTGGTTTGATGCGCAAAAATACGCAAAATCATGTAACCTGACGACCCTTCCCTTCTAAAAAGAGTCCGTCATATGTCAGAAATGTGCCAAGCATTTTCTACCTTTGTCGGTATAAAGTTCATACTTTATATTATATCATCATTTCCTAAAAATGGTGATCTCTTTTCTGAAACAAGAGGATGGCATGTCATGGAAATATCATTGTCGAATCAATAAAAATGAGAATTTTATGGCTGTTTACATAAAAGTGTAGGAGCAATAATAGCATGGGTATCTGTAGGTGATGACGTTGGATAAGCCGGTCATGACACGTGAAGTGGCTACCATTGACTATAGTCTCGTTTCCCGTTTGGTCGATAGGATTGACATCAAGGAAGAACTTTGAGACATTGTCAGTTCCTTTATTTGTTGTTTATTTCAAGCATTTAGAATTATGCTGAGTAAGGCTAAAATCAAATATATCCGTTCTTTGGAACAGAAGAAAAGTCGAAAGGAGGAACGTGCATTTCTTGCCGAAGGGGCCAAGCTGGTGGGCGACCTAGAGGGGTATTTTCCGTGCAGGATTCTCGTGGGGATACCCGAATGGCTGGCCGCTCATCCCCACTTCCGTGCGCAAGAAGTGGTGTCGGTCACTTCGGAGGAACTTGCGAAGGCAAGTCTCCAGAAAACGCCTCAGGAGGTTCTGGCCGTGTTTGAGATGCCCGATGATGAGGTTGACGACGATGCATCGTGCGAAGATTTGTGTCTGGCCCTCGACGATGTGCAAGACCCTGGCAATTTGGGGACAATCATCCGTTTGGCCGACTGGTTTGGCATCCGTCATATCTATTGCTCGCTCCACACAGTTGATGTGTTCAATCCGAAGGCCGTGCAGGCCACGATGGGAGCACTAGCCCGTGTGCGCCTGCATTATGTTCCGCTGGCAGATTGGCTTTGTCGTTTGGATGGGTGTGTGCCGGTATATGGGACTTTTTTAGATGGAGAGGATATTTATGGGCAGGAATTGTCGGCGCGAGGTGTGATTGTCATGGGTAATGAAGGTAACGGCATCAGTCCTGAAGTGGAGCGTCTGGTGAGCCATCGCCTCTACATTCCTAATTATCCACCCGGGCAGATGACATCAGAGTCGCTCAATGTTGCCATGGCGACGGCTATTGTCTGTGCTGAGTTCAGGAGACGAGTTTGATTTATCATGCAAACAAATCATCATGTCATGCTCTTAGTCTTTTATCCTCAGATCAGTCAATAGAAGAAATTAATGTGCTGAGAATGCATGACACAGAGAAGACGAAGAGGAAGCATGTTGTATGTGAATACTTAATATAGTGATTGTCATCCTACGAATGATAGCGTATGCATCCGTTCTCGTCAATGAGTACAATAAGTATGTGACCTCTTGGTAGAAGTTTATCTACATGACTGTGGCATAACATGAGTAGGCGAGGAAAAAAAACGTCAGCTTCTGAGTCAGGAAGTAGTGACCATAGTTCACGGGCTAATGTGATATGATTGATTGCATGGAGTGTGTTAGGGCTACATCCGCAGCATTCAGCTTGCGCATGGAGAAAATCATGGTTCATAACAGACCTTCGACTGTGAGTATCCAATTTGCCTTCAGCCAGTTTAACAGCTTTTCCTAACATTATTCCCAAGGTGATTTTCTTGATTCCGACTTCGGCGGCCATGCGAATGGCATCGCCGATATAGTTTCCATATTGGACAAATGCCTGAGGTGGAAGGGTTGAGTATAAACTTTTCAGATAGCGTTCACTTCGTGCTCCGGAATTGATAACTAATCGTTTTGCACCCACGGCTTTACATACTTCGATTTCTTTACGTATGGAGTGAATAAATGCTTCTGTTGAAAAAGGGCGAACGATGCCCGAAGTTCCAAGGATTGATATGCCGCCAACAATGCCAAGTTTCGGATTGAAGGTGCGTGTAGCTAATTCAGCTCCTCCTGGAACGGTGATTGTAACATCAATACCCTGTGTCGGACAAAGGGCAGATAGTTCACGAATTATCATATCGCGAGGAGTTGCATTAATGGCCGGAGAGCCGACTTCAATACCTAAACCGGGAAGAGTGACACGTCCCACACCCTCACCTTGTAAAAAATGAATGCCAGGTGTGGAAGAGAAAGTGACACGTGCTCCAATGTGGGAACCGTTTGTGACATCAGGATCATCGCCTGCATATTTGACAATAAAAGCTGTGGCGCTGTGTTTGTCTGGAGCGATTTCAACACTTTCGACTGGTAAGCAGATTTCCTCACCATTGGGTAGGTGAATGCTGCATTCGTTTATTCGTTTTCCTGTAAGTAAAGCTATGAGAGCAACTTTTGCAGCAGCTGTAGCACACGAGCCACTAGTGAATCCGCTGTGCAATGGGTAGAAATCGGGTAATAATTTCTCTATGGCCATCCGTAGTCCATGTGGCCCATTGACAGTGGTTGTATAGGTTGGTAAGGCTGGACGTCGGATGACATACATTGGGATGCCCAATTGGTATGCTGCCTTTGCCTTTTGGGTAAAACCTCCGGAATTTCCACTCTCTTTTGTAAGAATCGCATCCGGATGAATTTTCACAAATAAGTCCAGTTCTTCATCTGTTTTTGATGTGTGATAATAGAGAAGTTTGTCAGTCGGAAAGCCTGCTTTTAAGGCTATGGCCTGTGATTCCGGTCGGTCAAGAATACGGAAGTAACATACACGGTCCTCTTCTGCAGACTGCCAATAAGGGCGCAGGCGAAAAATGGTTTGTACACCTGTCAAAGCCAATAAGCGTGTGCGTTTATCTGCAATTAGTTTGTGTATGGCATCGTCGTAGTCATCACACCAGATATATGCAGGATTGCGTGGAGGATAAATTCGTTCCAAGCGAATAATGGAAAGATGCAGACGGACAGCTACCATGCAGGCTGTACGGTGTAATTGTATGGCAAATGGATGTGTTGCGTCAATGATGAGCCGAATATCATTCTTTCGACACACTTTTTCCATGGCAGTTTCATCAAGTGTTCCTGACAGACGGACAACGTGGGTGGAGTATATTTCCTGTTCTTTATTTTTGGTGGAGTAGAAAAAAGGTTTCCCGGCTTCCTCCACTGTTTGAACAGCAATACGTCCTTCTGTTGTACCTCCTAAAATTAAAATCATGGGCGATATAGATGTTTGAATTCGTGAGAATAAAGACGTGACAAGCCTTCACGGTTGTCTATGGCATCTCCTACAACGAGAAGGGTCGTGAGGGTCAGATTGTGTTCTTTCACGATGTTTGCCAGATTTTTCAGTAGCCCCCGATAAATGCGTTGTTCTTTCCATGTTAATTTGTAGCATACTGCAACTGGTGTTGTGGGTGGATAACATTCTAATAACTCGGATTGTACTTTGTCGGCAATGGCTGCGCTCAAGTAGATACACATGGTGCTTTGGGAGCGTGCTAAGAGGTGTAGCTTTTCACGTTCAGGCATAGGGGTACGGCCTTCTCCGCGAGTCAAAATGATGGTCTGTACGCGTTCGGGAATGGTAAACTGTGAACGCAGCTCAGCTGCTGCTGCTTGGAATGAGGAGATGCCTGGAGTGATATGATAGTCCATTTTGTGTTGGTCGAAATAGTTCATTTGTTCTTCTATGGCACCATAGATGCAAGGATCACCCGTGTGAAGTCTGACAATCAAAAGTCCTCGATCATAAAATGATTTCATTAGATTAAACTGTTCTTCGAGCGTCATTGAGGCTGAACTGCACACTGTTGCACCTTCTTTGGCACAGAATGTGAGTTCCTTGGGTACCAGGCTACCGGCATATAGAATCAGGTCTGCTTGTTCTAGGAAATACTTTCCACGGACGGAGATGAGGTCTGGATCGCCGGGACCAGCTCCCACAATCTCTATATGTCCTTGGCGTGATGAATCTGCGTCCATGGCGACGGCAAATGTAAATTGATTGCCCTCGATCACTTCTCCTTTTTGTTTTTCCAGAACGAGAGGACCGTATTTTGCAGCGCGGATGGCAGTCGTTTCAGCGACACTAGCGACTCCTGTTGTCTCAAGAACTTTTTCTGAAGGATTGGGGGCTTGGATGTCGCGCAAATCGTCCGGTTGGAAAATTTGTAAGTCTGTATGTGGAAATGCTGTTTGCAACGCGGGAAGTAAGGGTTCATCTTTCTTTAGTTCGATGGTGGCTATTCCAGCAAGTGACAAATGTGATAATCCGCGTGTTTCCAGTTCTTGAGATATGTATGCTGCGATGCCGTCAGGTAATGCATTCTTTCGACAACCGACACCAAGGCGAAGCACACGCGGACGAAATTCCAATGTGTCAATTGGTGCATGGTGTATCCAAGGGGACACGGTGATGAGCAGTTTGAATTGTTCGAAATCGATGTCATTGTAGTGATGGAATATCCTTACGTGTGGAGGGCAAGTACGTTCTAAGTATTCAGTTCCGCGGTCGCGTACTTCTAGGAGCAGAGCCGTGGGGCGTTGTTCCACGAAATGGTAAATACATTTATTTATGGCCGTATGGTTTTGGGAAGTTCGCCAGTTATATTTCTTGCCAAGTGTGTCTAGTGCCCACAAATGAGTGTTGTCGCTTTGGGTTGTCACGATGGCTTCACCCCCAAATGTGCGTGCCAGTTGTTCTGCTAGTTCGTTAGCTCCGCCTATGTGCCCTGACAAGACAGGGATGGCAAACCGTCCTGTAGAGTCAATGCAAACAACAGCTGGGTCTTTGTATTTGTTTCCAATATAGGGCGCTATGTGGCGGACGCATATACCGAGTGCTCCAATGTGTATGAGTGCATCCAGTTTAGCAAAGTGTTTGCGGAGAAACAAATCAAAAGATGGCACTGTCTGACATCCTTCCAATGTTTTCTGTGTATAGATAGGAGCATCATGGAGTTCTCGGGAGATGATTCGGGCGATGTTTAACCCAGTTTCGGATATTAAAAGTATGGCTTGTTTCATTGTTATTCGGCTTTTAAAACATCAATGGGATTGTGTTGGTCTACTTGTATGTGATATGTCTGTGTGATGCTTCGTCCTGTTCGGTGTATAGCTTCTTCAAACATTTGGCGGCTTTCATTCGTCACGGAGTTGAATACAATGATTCCGTGTTCGTTCAAGAACGAATGGATACGGCTTATCATGTCAATGAGTTTGCCGCCATGTCCGCCAATGAACACGGCGTCAGGATGAGGCAATGTTGTCAGGTCCGTCTGGAGAAAGTCACCAATATGCAGGTCGATGCCTGGCGTTCCAAACTTGCGTGCGTTGGATTCGAGGAGCTCCTTCCCCTCTGGACGTTGTTCGAAAGCAGTAATTTGTAAATGGGGAAATTGCAGTTTTGCCTCGATGGAGACTGATCCAGTGCAAGATCCGATGTCCCAAAACGACTGTTTCTCACGGAGGTTCAACATGCTCAAAGTCAGTAGGCGTATGGGCATCTTTGTAATCATGTTGGCGCGTCCGTCAAGCAGATGGAAATCGGAGTCAGGGATACCCAAATACCTGGGGCGCGTGCGTGTGCAGCGCAGCAACACGCTGTTGGGGAATGTAAAGTCGTGTGTGGCTGCATCAGACAAGGAGTAGCACCCAGTATGTTCTTTCTTGCGGTTCCCCAGCCGCGAGCCTACAATCATGGTGTAATTGTCATACCCGAACTCCAACATCCGGCGTGCAATAACTGCCGGGGTTTTCTTCCGGTCAGTCAGTACTCCAATGAGTGTTTCTCCTTCGATGAGTGCTTGGTCAAAACGTAGCCACGGGCGTCCTGTGAGTGACACAACGCGCATGTCCTGATAAGGGATGAGCATGCGGTGAGCCAGCATCTGCAAAGAGTTGAACGCAGGAAATAGTTTAATTTCAGCTGTCGGGAATTCACGGAGCAGTGTGTTGGCAAAGCCGAAGAAGAGGGGGTCGCCCGATGCGAACACGACGATTTGCTCATAGGCAGCGTATTGTCGGAAAACATCGCATAGAGGTGCTGTGATGTCAATCCATGTTGCTCCTTGCGGTAAGCGTGCTTGCATGATTTTTCTGTGGCGGATCCCGCCGGAAAATACACGCCCCTCTGCTATTTGGCACCGAACTTCAGGCAGGAAGTCCTGCTCATGGTCATCGCTGATGCCGATGACGATATATTGTTGTCTGTGGATTTGTTTCATGAGGATGGAGTCAGACGTCGCGGCCTGGAGCGAGTTGTTCTGCGTCGTTGTAACAAAGAATCGCGTTTACTAAAGTGGCTGCCAGATTGCTACCTCCTTTACGCCCTTCGACAATGAGCTTAGGTACGTCACTGAACACTTTGACCATGTATTTGGACTCACAGACATGCACAAAGCCCACGGGAGCTGCAATGATGCCTCCTGGGTATGCTTTTCGGCGGTGCATCAGGTCACATAGTTCCATCAAGGCTGTCGGGGCATTGCCGAAGACAAAGAGGGCATCGGGATGTTCTTCCACGGCCAGACGGATGCCGGCTTGTGTTCGGGTAATGCCTTTTTTGGTCGCCATTGTTGTTACGCGGGGGTCGTTCAGATAGCACTTCACCTCTACGTTGAGGCGTTTTAACGCCCCGCGTCGTATGCCCGACGCAGCCATTGTAACATCGGTGACAATGGTGTGAATCTGGTGTGTAACTATTTTTTTATACAACAAACTAACGGCACCTGGATCTGTGTAGAGCAGACTTTCCATCTCAAAGTCGGCCGTGGTGTGAATTGCATGCAGCAATGCCCATTTGTAGTCAAGGGGGATGTTCTTTCGACGGAGTTCATTCTCGATGGTTCGGAAACTTTCCATCATGATGCTCTGTCCGAGCGTCACTTGTCGCGAAGATGCGTCGCGATAGTATCCACGCGGAGTGACCATGTGATTGTTTGATAGATAAGTCTGTGAGTTGCCGATAATGATGATAGTGAACATGTCGGCTTGTTCTGGGTCAAAACGCTCAAGGGTGGTCAGGTAGACGGCTTGTTCTTCTCTGCCTGCTTGACGGACATAACCTATAGGCGTATCCTCACTACGCTCTTGTAGGAAAATTTCCTTCAGACGATGGAGCTGCCAGTATCGTCCTTCACTTTTTGGGTTATAGACAGCCGTCACGAAATCGGCACTTGCCGCGGCACGGATACGCTTCTCGATAATGCTCCAAGGTGTCATCAGGTCAGATAGGGAGATAGTACAGAAGTCGTGCCCGATAGGTGCTCCCAATAAGGATGCCGCCTTCTGGAAAGCGCTGATACCTGGCAAGACTTCCAACTCTGTATCACTATTGCGTCGAGCTTTCATTTCGTAGAGTAGGGGAGCCATGCCGTAGATGTTGGCGTCTCCCGAACTAATGACACACACTGTCTGCCCTTGTTCGGCCAACTCGAAAGCTTGTTCAGCGCGTGCCTTTTCCTGTCGCATGCCCGAATCTATGCAACGGACGCCAGGGCGAAGGTGGGGAGTGATGAATTGAAAGTAATATCGATAGCCAATGATGACGTCTGATTGGCGCAAGGCTTCTATGACGGCGGGTGTGATGTCTTGCAGCGAACCCGGTCCAATGCTTGCGATGTATATCTTTGCTTTTTCCATGTTTGTTTGAGTTGATTTTACGAGCAAAGATAGTGAAACTCGTCCAAAATATGCACTTTCTTTCAGTTTCTCAGGCATAAAGATGGGTACAGAGAATTTTCACTCCGATGGCGATGAGTAACAGGCCTCCAAGGCGTTCAACGGGGAAGTGAAAACGTCGACCTGCAAAGATGCCTGTCATGAATCCGCCTATTGAGATAACAAATGAGGTCAGGCCGATGACGATGATGGGTTGCAGAATGGATTGAAATGTCTGATAGCCGATGCAAGAAAAGGAGATGCCCACGGCCAACGCGTCGATACTGGTGGCCACAGAGAGTGTGAAGATGACTTTCAGGCTATGGGGATTGAACGCATGGTGTTCTTCGTCTTTGAAACTTTCATAAATCATTTTGCTACCCAAGAAAACCAGCAGAGAAAAAGCTATCCAATGGTCATATTGTTCCACGAGGACGCTGAAACGTGTGGTTGCCACCCAACCGATGAACGGCATGATGGCTTGAAACAAGCCAAAGCAGAACGAGGTGAGAAGGATGGTACGCCAATAGATGCGCCGGAGCATGATGCCGCTGGCTATGGAGACCGTTAGGCAGTCCATGGCCAAGCCAATGGCTAACAGGCAGAGTTCGAATAGGGTCATTTCTTTTTAGACAGTGGGAGGTAATAGATGATGTTATAGGTGAATCCAAACTTGACATTGTCATACACACCATATCCGGGGATGTAGTGTGGATCAGCGTTTGGATGCTCCGTGGAGGAGAGAAGTCGTTTGTATCGGACTGCCCATCCCAAATGGAGGTTTTTCCAGATTTGGGCACGTATGCCGGCCACGATTTCCACCCATTGCGCCGTGCAGGAAAGGCCTTCATAGTGAAAGGGAACGCTTCCGCCCCAGACCGGGTCTTGCAGATCTGCCGCACTGATGTCGAAATTGAAGGACGAGAAGCCGTAGCGGAGTCCACCGTAGATGATGCTATATGTGTCCTTGTTGTGCATGAAGTTATAGTTCATGCCCACACGGAAATAAGGAGCTGAGGCTTTGTAGGAGATGTCGTTGTCGTCGTCGGTCATGTCGCTTACGCCGTAGCCTATTTCCACGATGGGCATGTAGCGGTTGAGCAAGTTGACTTCTGCTGCCACCTCGCTGCTTATGTAAGTTCCTCCGAATATCTTGTTTCCGATGCCACCCAAGTCAACAGATACTCCCACTCCTTGAAAAAAGGGCTTTTTCTCCGTCTCCTGATTCAACTTTTTTTGTGCATGCAGGGGAGCAAGAAGTAGCAGACTAATTAGCAGGCATATACATTTGAATGTGCTCATTGGTGTCATAGTTAATGTCGGGGTTGACTATGCTGATGGAGTCGAATATACGTTGTGTGCAACGCACGTTGTCTAAGTGGTAATACATACCTGTGCCACATTCCATGGAAATGAAGTGAGGGATGTTTTGATGAGTTATGAATATCGTGTCGAAAAGAATCTCGCTCAAGTGTACGACAAATGTGTCTTCTGTGCTGGTGTAACGCAGGGGTAACTGCATGCTTTGCACGTCGCTTTCCTGATTGATGATCACGGAGTCTGTACCTGCCGCTGTGACGGTGACGGGACCCGTGAGTGCCACACTGCTGCCATTGGCGTCATAAATGGCGCAGTTCGCATAAGCCGTATTGCTTGTCGTGCAGTTGATGTCGCTGCAAGCCGCAATGCTTGGAAAGAGCATGGCCACAACGAGAAGGTGGCACAGGGATGGTCTCATTGTCTTCATCATTGTGTCTTCTTGTTTTTTAGATTTCTTTTTCCACTTTGTAATTGTTGCGTTCGGGAGCATTCCGTGTAACCAGTTCACCCACGAATCCAGCCAGAAACAGTTGGGTGCCGATTATCATGGCTGTGATAGCGAAGTAGAAATAGGGCGAGTCGGTGACCAGGCGATAAGGGAGGTCATTGTACATGGCATAAAGCTTGCCGAATCCCAACACACCGCATGAGATGAATCCGAGCAGGAAGACCATGGAGCCTAAGAAGCCGAACATGTGCATGGGTTTTACGCCAAATTTTGACAGAAACCAGAGTAACAACAAGTCCAGATAGCCATTGAAGAAGCGATTCAGGCCGCCAAATTTTGTCTTTCCGAATTTGCGTGCCTGATGGTGCACGACCTTTTCACCGATTTTCGAGAATCCGGCATTCTTTGCCAGGTAGGGGATGTAGCGGTGCATCTCGCCATAGACTTCGATGTTTTTCACCACGTCTTTCCGATAGGCTTTCAGTCCGCAGTTGAAATCATGAAGGTTGTGGATGCCTGACACTGCACGGGCTGTGGCGTTAAACAGCTTGGTGGGGATGGTCTTTGACAAAGGGTCATAGCGTTTCTTTTTATAACCGGATACTAAGTCATATCCCTCTTCGGTGATCATCCGGTAGAGTTCGGGAATTTCATCGGGGCTGTCTTGAAGATCGGCATCCATCGTGATGATCACGTCTCCCTCAGCTTTGCGGAAGCCGCAATACAGGGCCGGAGACTTGCCATAGTTCCGGCGAAACTTGATGCCTTTCACATGAGGTGACTGTGTGTGCAAGTATTCAATGACTTTCCACGAATGGTCGGTGCTTCCGTCATTGACGAAAATCACTTCATAAGTGAAATGATGTGCTTCCATCACACGCTCAATCCATGCGAACAGTTCCGGCAAGGATTCTTCTTCATTATATAAAGGAATGACTACGGATATATTCATATAGTTAATACTGTCTACTAAAAGTTCGGCTTCTCCTTTCCTTACCTTCGACTTTTTCTGCGCATGGCGAATAAGGCTATGGGTAAGGAAAAGATAATTCCGTAAAATATGTTTTGTGATAATAATTGCATGGTGAACTGGATGGGAGTAAACCCTTGCATGATGTCCATCGCATGAGTGATTTGGGTGACTTGTGCTTCCATGGACGGTTCGTCTCGGAGTACATCCAACTGAGCCTGAATCTGTGTGTAAATAAATCCGTTGTCCAGGAATTGGAAGTATAAGTAATGTCCGATGGCGGTTAGAAGCGAGGCGAATAAATAAATCTGGAATGCGAAAAACAGTGCCGAGAAGAAGGACAATTCACCCTTGCATTGCTTTTCCCGGAACGAACGGGTCATGAGAAACACAATGACCGGCACGGCACATGTCAACAGCAGGAACAGAAGGGCACAGGGGGAGAAAACTAATCCGATGGGGAGCAGGGCAAATTTGAATATCCAGAAGATGCCCATGTAGGTGCCATACAACATGGCTGTTTGCTGTAAGTTGTTGTGTCGTTGTGCCATCTAGTTTTAATGCTATTTGTGGTAGTGGTGCAAAAATAGTACTTTTTCAGAAAGCGGCAAAAGGTTATCAGAGTCAAATGTATCTGCCCTTGTGGATGACATTTGTTTGGAGAGTTTTGTTCTTGTCTGTTTCCCGGCCTGTGCGCTATAGATGGCGTCCAACCTTACCCTAGACTCGGTGTTTGCTTACCCTAGTTCCGGTGCTCGTCTTCCCTAGTTTCCGCCCGGGAGCAGACTTTACTCCCGGTAAATCCATCTCAGTCAGATGTATCCGTGACCATAAGAATGTATAGAAAAACGGTCCTTTAATGTTTTGAAAATCAATGTGTATTGCTTTTGATTGTAGAAAAAGTGAAGTAAAAGCTTGTAGTCTAAGAAAAAATATCTACCTTTGCAGCCGGGTAAGTCCTATACGGCCAGCTCCCTTCGAATCCTCCAGGGCTTGATCGCAGCAAAGGTAGTTGGTTGTAGCGGCGCGATATAGATCGCTTACCCGCTTGCCTCTTTAGCTCAGTTGGCCAGAGCACGTGATTTGTAATCTC
>CAZOKL010000028.1:0-24971 GCA_964580305.1 uncultured Bacteroides sp. | reverse complement strand
CGGGCTGCATAGTAAGTTGCTCCCATGATGGCATCGCGTGCAGCGCTCACGCCTTGTGCGTCGGGAGTAACGTTGATATATTGGCCGTTTTGCATGTTCAGGTCGACAGTGCCGTCATTACAGAGCTTCATGATTTCGTAGCTTTTCCCGTTGCATACAACGTTCCAGGTCTGCGCGTCTTTGTCGAAGCGGAGTTCCATGGCTGTGTCTTCTCCTTCTTTTTCAATGGTGTATCCTTCTTCTGTCGTGGTCACCAGATACTTGCCGTTCTCACCCTCAATTTCTTCCACAGTGCCTGCGGCCACAGGGTTGTTTCCGCTCCAGAACTCGATGGTGTTCAGCACAAATGTGTCAGCCAACATGGACACTTCATAAACCGGAACAACCCATAAGCAGATGAAGATGAGTTCATTCACGAATTTGTTGCCGGTGGCTTGCTCGTTCCATGAACGCACCTTATTAAACAATGCATATGAACCAACACAAGAAGTGAGCATGAGCCCTGACAGGGCGCAACAGATGATTGATGTTTTGATTGCTTTCATAATTGTAAGATTTAAATGATTATGTAATAATGTCGGGTAAAATTAAATGTTTCTTTTCAAAAAGCGAATATTCCAGCGTTAAATTTACTTTTCTTTTATCTTTAAAAAAAAGAATTTGTAGGACAAACTGACCGTCTTTCCATGCCGTTTTTCTCCGCCCTCTGTTGCAGCCGAGAGCCGAAAGGAGAGTAGGCAAGCACGGAAAGGAAGGCAGACGAGGGCGGAAAGGAGGGTGGTCATGCGCTGGATGAAAGACATCTGTAAATGCTGTCCATCAGCCACTTGCAAATGCTCATCGCATGGAGACATGAAGTGGAGGTTAGCAGGCAAATTTGTTTACAGTGGTTTGTGCTGTTTTGTTCAAACTGTTCAAACGGGGCTTTTCCGGCTGTGATGCAACTCCTGCCGGCTGACACTTTGTAACCCTCATACGGAGACATATTTGAGGCAGGTTTTAAAATCTTTAATGTTTTTCTTTGCTTTATGTAATCTTTTCCTATACATTTGCTGCAAGTAAATTCTTAAATCCAAGATATGATGAAAGAAATTGATTGGGCGAATCTGTCGTTTGGCTATATACGGACAGACTACAACGTGCGTTGTACGTATCGTGATGGGAAATGGGGTGAGATTGAAATTAGTTCGGAAGAAACGATTAACCTGCACATGGCAGCGACATCGCTTCACTACGGCCAGGAGGCTTTCGAAGGCTTGAAGGCATATCGTTGCAAGGATGGCAAAATCCGCATTTTCCGCATGGAGGCCAATGCGGAGCGCCTGCAAAGCACCTGCCGCGGCATTCTGATGCCCGAACTTTCCACGGAATTGTTCTGTGAGATGGTGAAAAAGGTGGTGAAGTTGAACGAACGTTTTGTTCCCCCCTATGAGAGCGGTGCATCGCTCTACATCCGTCCGTTGCTCATCGGCATGAGCGCACAAGTCGGTGTGCATCCGTCCACCGAATATCTCTTTCTGATTTTCGTGACTCCCGTGGGCCCGTACTTCAAAGGCGGTTTTGCTACGAATCCTTACGTGATTATCCGTGAGTTCGACCGTGCGGCTCCGCTCGGCACCGGCACGTTCAAGGTGGGCGGAAATTATGCTGCCAGTCTGCGTGCGAACAAGATGGCGCACGATCTGGGCTATTCCTGTGAGTTCTATTTGGATGCGAAGGAAAAGAAATACATCGACGAATGTGGTGCGGCCAACTTCTTCGGCATCAAAAACAACACCTACATTACTCCGCTCTCAACGTCCATCCTGCCTTCCATTACCAACCGCAGCTTGATGCAGCTGGCCGAAGACATGGGCCTGAAGGTGGAACGCCGTCCCGTCCCGGAAGAGGAACTGTCCACGTTTGAGGAGGCAGGAGCTTGCGGCACGGCTGCTGTTATCAGTCCGATAGAGCGCATTGACGACCTGGAAAACAAAAAGTCGTATGTGATTGCCAAAGACGGCAAGCCGGGGCCCATCTCCACGGAGCTTTATCAGCGCTTGCGTGCCATACAATATGGCGATGCTCCCGACCCGTATGGCTGGGTGACTGTGCTTGACTGAGGCATACCTTTGAGAACTTTTGACCAATGAAACGCAGACCGCATGAAAGTCATTTGTGCGGCCTGCGTTTCTCTTGTTATCTTCTTTTTTCTTTGTACTTTTGCCGGGCGAAAAATTCTTAAAGCAAAGCTCATGGGGAAAAACAAATTGGAAAAGTTTGCAGATATGCGGACTTATCCGCACGTGTTTGAATATCCGTATTCGGTGGTCGATGATGTGCCTTTCGAGATGAAAGGGCATTGGAACCATAACTTTTTCAAGAATGACAACCCGATAGTTCTGGAGTTGGGATGCGGGCGTGGTGAATACACCGTCGGGCTGGCACGCCGCTATCCGGAAAAAAACTTCATCGGTGTGGACATCAAAGGCGCCCGCATGTGGACAGGAGCGACCGAAGCTCTCCGGGAAGGATTGGCCAATGTGGCTTTCCTGCGCACGAACATTGAGATTATCGAACGCTTCTTTGCTCCGGCCGAGGTGAGCGAAATCTGGCTTACGTTTTCCGACCCGCAGATGAAGAAGGCAACCAAGCGCCTGACCTCGACCTTCTTCATGGAGCGTTATCGCAAGTTCCTGGCCGACAGAGGACTGGTGCATGTGAAGACAGACAGTAACTTCCTGTTCACTTATACCCGCTGCATGTTAGAGCACAATCATTTGCCGGTTGAATTCCTGACGGACGACCTCTATCACTCCGGTTTGGCAGACGACATTCTGAGCATCCGCACATATTATGAACAGCAGTGGCTTGACCGCGGGCTGACCATCAAGTATGTGATGTTCCGCCTGCCGCAGGACGGTGAGCTTTGTGAACCCGACATCGACATCGAACTCGACGACTATCGCAGCTACAACCGCAGCAAGCGCAGCAGTCTCCAGACGAGCAAATGATGCTTGGAGGAGAAGTTTAAAAAAGTATCAAAAACACTAACTGGCAATATGACTATTTATCCGAAATTGATATTGGATGCTCTCGCCACCGTGCGCTATCCGGGCACGGGCAAGAACATAGTGGAAGCGGGTATGGTGGAAGACAATATCCGCATTGAGGGGAACAAAGTGTCCTTCTCGCTCATCTTTGAAAAACCGACCGATCCATTTATGAAGTCCGTCGTCAAGGCGGCTGAGACCGCCATTCTGACTTATGTGGGTGCAGAGGTGGACATCGTGGGCAACATCTCCGTGAAAACCATTCAGCAAGCACGTCCCGAAGTGGGCAAACTGCTGCCTCAAGTGAAGAACATCATTGCCGTCTCCTCGGGCAAGGGAGGTGTGGGAAAGTCGACCGTGGCTGCCAATCTGGCCGTCGCTTTGGCCAAGTTGGGCTATAAGGTGGGCCTGCTTGATGCCGACATTTTCGGCCCCTCGATGCCCAAGATGTTTCATGTGGAGGATGCCCGTCCCTACGCCGAAACCATCGACGGCCGCGACCTGATAATCCCTATTGAGAAATACGGTGTGAAGTTGCTGTCGATAGGCTTCTTTGTCAATCCGGAACAGGCCACTCTGTGGCGTGGCGGCATGGCCAGCAATGCACTGAAGCAGTTGATTGGTGACACGGCATGGGGTGAACTTGACTATTTCCTTATCGACTTGCCACCCGGCACAAGCGACATTCATCTCACCGTGGTGCAGACACTGGCTGTGACCGGAGCTGTGGTGGTGAGCACACCGCAGGAGGTGGCATTGGCTGATGCCCGCAAGGGAATCAACATGTTTACGAACGACAAAGTCAATGTTCCCATATTGGGGCTGGTGGAGAACATGGCATGGTTCACTCCGGCCGAGCTTCCTCAAAATCGTTATTACATCTTTGGGAAAGAAGGGGTCAAGAAGTTGGCCGAAGAGATGCACGTGGCGTTGCTGGGCCAGATTCCCATTGTGCAAAGCATTTGTGAGGGCGGCGATGACGGCAAGCCCGTGGCTTTGGACGAGGACAGCATTACCGGACAGGCATTTCTGCGTTTGGCAGAGGAAGTGATTCGCCAGACAGAGAAGCGGAATATCGAGCAACCTCCGACGCACATCGTGGAAACTCGTAAACAGTAGGAAGCTGTAACAGAATCAGCTGAGACATATTAAGGTCTCATGTGATTTTAGTTACAGATGAAGTGGATATAGTAGTGATATTTTTTATGTTATTTGAATGATTGTTAATCATCCTAAAGGTAGGATAACTTCTAGTTAAAACTATCCAAACTTAATGATATAGATTTAATACAAACCGAACAAATGTATACATTTGTAGCGCGGAAACTTTTCCGTTTGAATGAGTTTTAAAAATGGCAATAAATAATCTTAAATAGGTAGAATAAATATGAAGTTAAAACAGAAGTACACTTATTCAAGTGCAGGTGCTCTATGTGTTGGAGCGCTTTTGTTGTTTAATGCTTGCAGTGGCAACAATGGAGTGTCAATGGGTGACAATGAATTTGCTGTCGAGTCGGTAGCTTTGACTTCAAGTCAGCAGACAACACAGTATCCCGCAACCATCAAGGGAACGCAGGATATTGAAATTCGTCCGCAGGTTTCAGGGTTTATCATAAAACTCTGTGTGGACGAAGGTGCGACAGTGCGTAAGGGACAAGCGTTGTTCCTGATTGATCCTACTCAATATGAGGCTGCTGAGAAGCAGGCACAGGCAAATGTGGCATCTGCAGAGGCTGCGTTACATACTCAGGAGTTGACCACTCAAAATAAGAAGATGCTGTTTGACAAACAGGTGATCAGTCAGTATGATTATCAAACAGCATTGAACGATTTGGAGACTGCAAAAGCTAACTTGGCGCAGGCAAAGGCCAGTTTGGTGGCTGCACGGCAGAATCTGGACTTTTGCACCGTCACCAGCCCTTCTGATGGTGTCATAGGCACGTTCCCCTATCGTGTGGGCAGCCTGGTGAGCTCTTCCATTACAGACCCGATGACTACGGTTTCCGAGATTGGCGACATGTATGTCTACTTCTCAATGACGGAGAAACAGTTGCTCACTATGACAAAAGCGGGAGGCACCCTGAAAGAGCAGTTGGAGAAAATGCCGGCCGTGAAACTTATGTTGGCAGACGGAACAATGTATGAACAGGAAGGCCGCATTGATGCCGTGAGCGGAGTAATTGACCAGTCAACAGGCTCTGTAAGCATGCGTGCTTTGTTCCCTAATAAGAATAATGTGTTGCGTAGTGGAGGTTCTGGCAACATAGTCTTTCCTTACACAATGGAGAATGTTTGTGTCATTCCTCAAAATGCAACCCAGGAAATTCAGGACAAGAAGTTTGTTTATGTGCTTCAGGCAGACAGTACGGTTAAGCACACAGAAATTCAAATCTATAATCTGAATGACGGGTTGAACTATATAGTAACGGGTGGCTTGAAAAACGGCGATAAAATCGTTGTAGAAGGTGTACAGACATTGCGGAATGGTCAAAAGATAACTCCCATCACTCCGCAACAAAAAGAGGCCAAATATCAACAGGCTTTGAAAGACCAGCATGAAGGAAACCTGGCAACTGCATTTAATTAAAACGTGATTAATTGATATTATGAGGTTAGATAATTTTATTAATCGTCCGGTATTATCAACGGTTATTTCTATTTTGTTGGTAATCTTGGGTCTTATCGGCTTGGCAACATTGCCTGTCACCCAATATCCGGACATTGCGCCGCCTACCATTTCTGTGAGTGCGACCTATACGGGTGCTAATGCCCAGACTGTATTGAATTCTGTTGTTGCACCGTTGGAAGACCAGATAAACGGTGTGGAAAACATGATGTATATGCAGTCAACAGCCACCAACAATGGTTCTGCGCGTATTACTGTATATTTCAATCAAGGCACAGACCCGGACATGGCCCAGGTCAATGTGCAGAACCGTGTGTCGCAAGCTCAGGGTTTGCTGCCTTCTGAGGTAACACAGGTGGGCGTGACGACCCAGAAGCGTCAGACATCAATGTTGATGGTATTCTCTATTTATGATAAAGAGGATAAGTATAATATCGAGTTCATAGAGAACTACGCAAGTATTAACGTTATTCCGGAAATCAAGCGTGTGAGTGGTGTGGGTGATGCTTCTGCCATGAGTGCAGACTACTCTATGCGTATATGGCTGAAACCGGATGTAATGGCACAATATCAGTTGATGCCATCTGACATTACAGCAATTTTAGGAGAACAGAATATTGAAGCTGCTCCGGGACAGTTTGGTGAACGTGGTAATCAGTCGTTCCAATATACAATACGTTACAAGGGACGTTTGTCGAGCACGACCGAATTTGAAGACATTGTAATCAAAGCGCTGTCTGATGGTGAAATTCTTCGCTTGGGTGATGTGGCCGACATAGAACTGGGCCGCCAGGACTATAATTACAATAATATGGTAGATGGTCATAAGGCTGTAACTTGTGTTATCTATCAGATGGCAGGAACTAATGCAACAGAGACCATCGAAGAGATAGAACGGGTGCTTGCCGATTATGAGGACCAACTTCCCGATGGCTTGGCTATCAATATTGCACAGAGTGCCAACGACTTCTTGTTCGCCTCTATTCACGAGGTGGTGAAGACGTTGATTGAAGCCTTTATCTTGGTGTTCATCGTGGTGTATCTCTTCTTGCAGGATATGCGCTCAACGCTGATTCCGGCTATTGCTATTCCTGTGGCCTTGATTGCAACCTTCTTTGCTTTGAAATTGATGGGCTTTAGCTTGAACTTGCTGACCCTTTCAGCTTTGGTGCTTGCCATTGCGATAGTCGTCGATGATGCGATAGTCGTCGTCGAAGGTGTCCATGCGAAGTTGGACCAAGGCTATAAGTCTTCTCGTCTTGCTTCCATCGATGCCATGAGTGAGTTGGGCGGTGCCATTGTTTCCATCACATTGGTGATGATGGCCGTGTTTATTCCTGTGAGCTTCATTGGCGGAACTTCGGGAACTTTCTATCAACAGTTTGGTCTTACGATGGCATTGGCCATTGGTTTCTCTGCTATCAACGCTTTGACCTTGTCGCCGGCATTGTGTGCCTTGTTCTTGAAACCGCATAACTCAAATGCCACGTTGAAAGAACGTATGGGTACGGCTTACAAGGAATCTCGTAAGATAATGATAGGCCGATATGCTGATGCAATAGGTAGATGGATGAATCCGAAAGTTGTCATTCTCTTTACGATAATAGCCATCTTTGGTATGATCTTTGGCTTGTTCAGTTTCAGTAACCATCCTGTTTTATGCCCGCTTTTGATTGTTATCAGTCTGTTGGCTTTGTTCGGAATGACGACTGATAAATTTAAGAACTCATTTAACCAAACATATAATTCTTTCTTGGCAAAGTATAGAAAAGGTGTTGTTTTCTTTATTCACAAGAAAGGGTTGGCTTTCGGCATCTTGGCTGCCCTCATCGCATTGCTGGTGGTATTTATGAATACTACCCCGACCGGTATGGTGCCGAATGAGGATACAGGTACGATTATGGGTTCAGTGACGCTGCCGCCGGGCACTTCTCAGGAGCGTGCACAGGAAGTTTTGAACAAAGTTGACAGCTTGATTGGTGCTGATCCGGCAGTTCGGTCGCGTACTATTATTTCCGGCTTTAGCTTCATTGGTAGTGGACAAGGTCCTTCTTATGGTTCTATCATCATTAAGTTGAAGGATTGGGAAGAACGTTCATTACAACAGAGTTCTGACATTGTGGTGGCTTCATTGTTCATGCGTTCTCAGAAACTGTTTAAAGATGCTCAGGTGCTGTTCTTCGCACCTCCTATGATTCCGGGATACTCCATTTCGACAAATATTGAGGTGAACATGCAGGATAAGACCGGTGGTAGTTTGGATCACTTCTATGAGGTTGTTAACTCTTATATGGCAGCATTGGAGGCGCGTCCGGAAATCACCTCGGCTACTACGAACTTCAATCCGAGCTTCCCGATGTATCAGCTGGATATTGATGTGGCAGCATGTAAACGGGCAGGTCTCAGTCCGAGTGATATCTTGACCACTATGCAAGGTTATTTCGGCGGTATTTATGCTTCAAACTTCAATAGTTTCGGTAAGATGTATCGTGTCATGATTCAGGCAAAACCGTCTGCGACTAAGAATATGGAGTCGCTCAACAGCATTAAGGTGTATGGTTCTGATGGAGAAATGGCTCCGATTACACAGTTTGTGACGCTGAAGAAGGTTTACGGTCCTGACGTTATCAGCCGTTTTAATCTTTACACATCTATTCAGGTCATGGTTTCACCGGCTGCCGGTTACACTTCTGGTCAGGCACTTCAAGCAATCTCCGAGGTGGCAAGACAGAACCTTCCTACCGGATTTGGTTATGAGCTGGGTGGTATGGCACGTGAAGAGGCTCAGACCACGAACACGACAGGACTTATATTCCTCTTGTGTCTTGTATTCGTTTATTTGTTGTTGAGTGCTCAATATGAAAGTTACATATTACCCTTGGCCGTATTGCTTTCCATTCCTTGTGGTTTGTTAGGTAGCTTCTTGTTTGTGAACGGATTTTCTGCCTTGGGAAGCATCCCGTCACTGACAATGATATTAGGCACGATGTCTAATGACATCTATATGCAGATTGCCTTGATTATGTTGATGGGTCTGTTGGCCAAGAATGCTATTTTGATTGTTGAGTTCGCACTCGACCGTCGTAAGCAAGGTATGAGTATTTCGTGGGCCGCAGTGCTTGGTGCTTCTGCTCGTCTGCGTCCAATCTTGATGACCTCTTTGGCGATGATTATCGGTTTGCTCCCGTTGATGTTTGCCTTTGGTGTAGGTGCTCATGGTAACCGTACGCTGGGTGCTTCGACTATCGGTGGTATGTTGATAGGTATGATTTGCCAGTTATTTATCGTGCCGACGTTGTTCGTTGTATTCCAATGGTTGCAAGAGAAATTCAAACCGATTGAATGGACTGACATGGAAGGCAGTGAGGTTGAACCGGATATTGAACAATATACAAACAATGACGTAAAATGAAGAAACAGATAATATTGATGATGTGTGCAGCTGCTTTGTTTAGCAGCTGCGGCATCTATAACTCATACAAGCGTCCGAATGATATTACCGTGGAAGGGCTTTATCGTGACACCGTTGCTGTGAACGATACTTTGGTGAGCGACACGACTAACATGGGAAATATCTCTTGGCGCGAGATGTTCCGTGATCCCAAACTGCAAACTCTGATAGAGCAGGGGTTGGCTCACAACACTGATTTGCAGAATGCCATGTTGCAGGTGAAGCAGGCACAGGCTTCATTGATGACGGCACGTTTGTCATTCCTTCCTTCGTTCACGCTCTCTCCGCAAGGAGGTATCACGAAGATGGAAAACACTCCTTCTTACCGCACATGGGAAGCTCCGGTTACTGCCAGCTGGGAAGCTGACCTGTTTGGCAGTCTGTTGAACACCTCACGTGGTGCGAAGGCCACATTGCTGCAAAGTGAAGCTTATGAGCAGGCCGTACGTTCTCAGGTCATTGCCAATATCGCCAACTTGTATTATACCCTCTTGATGCTCGACCGCCAGTTGGAGATCAGTGAGGAGACACAAGTGAAGTGGAACCAGACGCTTACTATGATGAAGAGCATGATGGAGGCGGGTATGAGCAACAAGGCAGGTGTGGCACAGACCGAAGCCAGCTGCTATTCCGTGGCTGCGAGCATCGCTGAAATCCGTCAGACCATCCGTGAGACGGAAAACTCACTGTCCACCCTGATAGGTATGGCTCCGCAGCACATTGACCGCGGACGTCTGGAAGACCAAGTTATGCCAGACGAAATCAATGCCGGGGTGCCTTTGCAGTTGCTGTCTAACCGTCCGGATGTGCGCTCGGCCGAAATGACACTGGCCAATGCATTCTATCTGACAAACAAAGCCCGCTCGGCATTCTATCCGAACATTTCCGTAACAGGGACATTGGGCTGGACCAACGGTTCGTCAGGAACCATTAATCCGGCAGCAATCATTAAAAGTGCCATCGTTTCATTGACGCAACCCATCTTCAACCGCGGAGCTTTGATTGCCAACCTGAAGATAACAAAAGCTCAGCAAGAGCAGGCTCGCCTGAACTTCCAGCAGACGCTTCTGGACGCCGGTGCTGAGGTCAGCAATGCCCTCTATGCATACCAGATTGTGGGCGAAAAGAGTCATCAACGCGACATGCAGGTCAAAGCCTTGGAAGATGCCGTTGAGGCTACCATAGGCTTGATGAACGTTGGTGAGACGACCTATCTGGATGTTATCACCGCACAACAGTCACTTCTGAGTGCCCAGCTCACGCAGGTGGAGGATGACTATGATTATCTGCAGTCGGTTATCAGTCTTTATCAGGCCTTAGGAGGAGGCAGGAGCGAAGAGTGATGATGACGTCACAGAATCTTCAGAAGTGAGGCAAGTATATGGAAAGTCCGTTATTGAGCTTTTTGTGTTCAATGACGGACTTTTTTTGACATATTCCTGTTCGTGAGCGCCCTCTATTCCGCCCGAGCACGGAAAGGAAGGCGCTCTGGAGCGGAAAGGAAGGCGTCCGGGCTTACCCTTTAGGAGGGGGGGAGTGCAGACAGTTCTTGCCGTGCAGACTGGAAAACACTCTGCCTGTCAAAAAGTCGGCAACAGGCTTGAATAAGTGTCTTGATGACCGATTTAAGTTAAAAAAGTTGTTAATGAATCGTTTTTTGTATAGCTTTGTAAAGCATATTAAACTGTGAGTATTAACCTTTAAAGTTAGATATTATGATTAGTTCGTTAGCTTATGTCGATCCCGCGGCAAAGATAGGAAAGAATGTAACCATTCATCCGTTTGCCTATATTGATAAGAACGTGGAAATCGGTGACAACTGTGTGATTATGCCCAATGTGAGCATCATGGGAGGCTCCCGCATTGGCAACAATAACAAATTTTATCATGGTGCAACAATAGGCACTCCTCCCCAAGATTTTAAACATAAGGGTGAAGATACCATCGTCCGCATCGGTGACAACAATGTGATTCGTGAAAACGCTGTCATCATCCGTGCTTCTGCTCCCGGGCATGAAACGGTCATCGGCAATGACAATTATATCATGCAGGCAGTTCGTATTTCACATGATGCCACTATCGGCAATGGCTGTATTATTGGTAATGCATCGCAAGTGGCCGGGCATTCCGTTGTGGGCGATTGCTCCATTTTGGCTTCTTCCGTCATCATGACCGGTCACATCCGGGTGGGCGATTGGGCTGTCATCCAGGGAGGATGTCGATTCTCCAATGACGTGCCTCCCTATGTGGTGGTGGCACATGAACCGGCTACGTTCTACAGTGTTAACGCAAAGGTGATGCAGCTGGGCGGTTTCTCTGAGACCATCATCAAGCACATCGCTCATGCCTACCGCATCATCTATCATGCAAATACTTCCATTGATGATGCCCTTTACCGCGTAGAGCAACAAGTACCCCAGGGCAAGGAGATACAGAACATCATCAAGTTCATCAAGGAATCCAAGATGGGTATTATCAAGTAAATGATAAACAGGTGATTACAAGTTAAGGAAAAGGAGATGAACTTGACCGATGTTTGGGTTGATGTTCATCTCTTTTGTTTATTTAACTATCAAGGAAAGAATATTTCTTTGTAATTATTACAAATTTAGAAATAATTCTATATCTTTGCATCGTTATTAATTTTAAAAGAAGAAAACAATGGGAAAATCGTTAAAAGGAACACAAACGGAGAAGAATCTGATGATTTCTTTCGCAGGAGAATCACAAGCACGCATGCGCTACACTTATTTTGCCAGCGCTGCCAAGAAGGAAGGTTTTGAACAAATTGCAGCCATATTCACCGAAACGGCCGAACAGGAAAAAGAGCACGCCAAACGCATGTTCAAGTGGCTTGAGGGTGGCAAGGTGGAAATCACAGCCTGCTATCCGGCCGGTGTCATTGGCACGACGGCTGAGAATCTGAAGGCTGCCGCAGAAGGAGAGCATGAGGAGTGGACATTGGATTATCCGAAATTTGCCGACATCGCAGATGAGGAAGGTTTCCCTGCCATCGCCAAGATGTATCGCAACATCGCCGTTGCCGAGAAGGGACACGAAGAGAGATATTGCGCATTGCTCGCCAACATTGAAAATGATGAAGTCTTCAAGAAGAAAGAGACAGTCATCTGGCAATGCCGCAACTGCGGGTTCATTTTCGAAGGGCCTGAAGCTCCGGAAACTTGTCCGGCATGCCTCCATCCGCAGGCTTACTTTCAGGTAAAACCGACAAACTATTGATGAGGAGGAAGAGAACGACGTGAATGTTCTCAGTTAAAATAAGGTTGGAAGATTTAGGAATGAAGCTTCTATTCTTTCAACCTTTTTTGTGTTATCTGGAAGGAAGGGGAATCATCCCGGACTCCTTCCAATTATCGTTCAAAATCAGTAAAGAAGACTTATGTTATTGACATTATTAAATGCAGCTTCGTCCGTCAATGTGGAACAAGTGGCCGAGAAACTGCTTAATTGGAGCCTGGAGACGGGGAAGAACATCCTCGCGGCCATCATTATCTACATCGTCGGGCGTTTCATCATCCGGCAAATCATGAAACTGGTGACGCGGATTCTCGTGAGGCGTGATTTTGAAGTGAGCGTGCAGACGTTTCTCAAAAGTCTGCTCAGCATCCTTTTAAACCTGGTGCTGGCCTTTGCCATTATCAGCAAGCTGGGTGTGGAGACCACCAGCCTGGCTGCGTTGCTGGCATCTGCCGGCGTGGCTGTCGGTGTGGCACTTTCCGGCAATCTGTCCAACTTTGCCGGTGGATTGGTGATTCTGGTGTTCAAGCCTTTCAAGGTGGGCGACTTCATTGACGCCACGGGCGATGTGAGCGGAACGGTGAAGGAGATTCAAATCTTCCACACCATCTTGGTGACGTCCGACAACCGCGTCATCTATGTGCCGAATGGCACGCTCAGCAGCAATGCAATCGTCAACTACAGCCGGCAGGAGATACGCCGGGTGGAATGGGAGTTTGGCGTGGAATACGGGACGGACTTTGAGCGCGTGAAGGCAGTTCTGGACCGTTTGATTGCTGCCGACACCCGCATCCTGAAGGAGCCGGCCCCGATGGTCGCCTTGTCGTCGCTTTCGGCAAGCAGTGTGGACATTAAGGTGAGGGTTTGGACGAAGGCAGACGATTATTGGGGTGTTTATCTCGACTTCAACAAGACCGTCTATGAGAATTTCAACAAGGAGGGCATCGGCTTCCCCTTCCCGCAACTCACTGTGCATCAGGCAAAGGACTGACGTGTGAGAGTCGCGTTGAGAGAGTCCTCTGCTTGGGCACGACCTCATCGCTTCAGAAACGGAAGCGCATCCCGTCGGAACCGGATGTGCTTCCGTTTTTTTATGAGATGCTGTCCGTTTCAGAACGGATGTACTCCCCGTTGAAAATGCGTCTATACGCAGTTAAAAATGCGACCATACGCAGTTTCAACTACATACGGTCGTAGTTTTAACTACATACGGTCGCATTTCCAACGGCGTATGGTCGCATTTTCACACGAAAAAAGAGGCTGTGCCAAAACGAGCTTGTGAGTGCTGTTTCGGCACAGCCTTTTTATGGCATATTCGGTATGCTTATCGCTGATTTACAGCGGATAGCGTGGGTCAGTCACGTTGTCCGGGTTTTGTTCCAGTGCCGAATTGGAATCCATGTCGCTTTGAGGAATTTTCCACAGGAATGTTTTCTGGGGCACGAACTGCAGTTCCTGGAAAAAGTAATAGCCTTCTTCCACACCACGGTTGACGAACTCATAGACGCGTTTCCCCAGCCGGTCGGTGCGCAGTTCGTCATAATAGATTTTGCCTTCGCCGATGAACTCTTTTCCCCTTTCCACGAAGATGGAATCATCGAGTGCCTCCTGGCTCAGCCCGCTGAGTGCTGTCAATCCGGCACGTGCACGCACTTCATTGAGCTCGTCGATGCCTGCTCCGGCTTGCAATTTGTTGGCGGCTTCTGCATAGTTGAGCAAAACCTCGGAGTAGCGCAGGATGTAAAAGTTGGTGCATGGCTGCATGACGGAAGCGTCGGTCTGCCGGTCATAATACTTGGCATTGCCTGGGCCGGTCGTGCACCATTGGGTTTCAGTCAGGGCCACATCTGAACTGAATTTGGCATACATGCCCTTGTCTTCCGGCTTATAGAGTAACCGGTGTCCGCTGTTGAGTGTGATGTCGGTCACGAAGCATTGTTTACGCACGTCATCGTCGCTGTATTCCTCATAGCGATAGGCCGCCGGGCTATAGCGGTGATACATGTAGGAACCGATGGCCGCGTCGCTGAGTTCGCCGAAGCCAAACTGGCGGTGCATGTCGGTGGACTGGCCTTCAATGGGGGCATATTGCAGTTCGAAGATGGACTCGATGTTGTTCTTGGCGTTGGCGTTAAACCAATACCACAAGTCGGTGTACGGCTCCACGAGTTCATACTTCTGGCTGTCGATGACTTTCTTGCTGTAATCTCGGGCCAGTGTCAGGTATTCCGTGTTGTCGTCGTTCATGGAAGCCCGGAACAGGTAGACTTCTCCCATCAATGCCTGTACGGCTCCGAGGGTTATGCGCCAGTTGTCATAGTCGGCATCGCCTTTCTCGGGAAGATTGCCGTTTGTCTCACACCATTCCAGGTCGGAGATGATTTGTGTGTAGACCTCGTCAACCGTGCTGCGTGGCAGTTCCAACCCCGTGACGCCCTCGGTGTAGGTCTCGGAGATGGCGCATCCGCCAAACAGGCGCACCAGGTAGAAGTAGGAGTAGGCACGCAGGAAGCGGGCCTGGGCATAGATGCGGCTCTTTTCGGTGTCGTCCATTTCGATTTCCTCGCCGCGGGCCAGTACGATGTTGGCACGGTTGATGGTCTGATAGGCACGTGACCATGTGTTCTTGAAGCTGTTGCTCGGGTCGTTGACGTTTACCCACGCATTGATTTCGTTGCAGTTTTCCTTGGTGTAGGCAGGTTGCCCGAAGTCTGTGCTGCATTCAAGCTTCATGATGTAATAATAGTCGCCCGCCATCCTGCGGAAAGAACTGTAGACGGTGGTGAGTGCGCTTTGCAGTTGCTCTTCGGTCTGATAATATAGCGAAGGGTCCATGAAGGTATAGGGCGTTTCCTCCAGGTCTGTGCAACTGGTTATCGTCAAACTGCTGAATGCCATGGCAGCGAGCAGTGTCGGGAATCCTATGTGTTTAAACAGTGTTGTTTTCATGATGCTTTTGGTTTAGAATTTTGCGTTGATACTGAAGATAATAGATTTGGCCCACGGGTTACTTACGTCACCGTTCTCCGGGTTGTAGCCTCTGTGGTTGGCAAATGTTACGAAGTTCTGGAAGTTCACGTTGAACACCAGGTTTCTCACCGTCTTGATGTTGAGCAGGTCGGTAAAGTCATAGCTCAACTGGATGTTTTTCAGAATGAAGTACCTCCAGCCGCCGTTGGTGCGGTCGCTCAAGTACACTCCCTTGGCACCGGCTGCGGGGAACGTGCCGTTCGGATTATCCTCGCTCCACATGCGCTTATAGGCATACTGTGTCGGGATGTGCACGTTGTTCAGAAGCTGGTTTTCGCCATAAAGCATGTAGTTGCCAATGTTTTCATAGCCGATGGCCCATGCCGTGCCGTTTACAGAAGTGTCTTCCGCACCCGTTATGGAGGCATATTTGCTGGCGCCTTGCCCATAGATGTTGATTTTGAACTTCTTGTATTCGGCCCCGAGATTAATGCCATAGTAGAACTTGGGTTCCACGGAACCGAGGCATGTATAGTCATTGATGTTGATGCTGCCGTCGCCGTTTACATCTTCATACATCTCACTGCCAACGCCTACGGCACCTGCCACGCCCGACACTGCGCTTGTGTAAGCCTCCAGTTGTTCTTCAGTCTTGATAATGCCGAGTGAGTGGCGTGCCCATACAGAGTTGACCGGATAGCCTACGCGCAGGATTTGTCCCAATCCGGTGCTGCCGTCGAGCACGGTGATGGAGGTCACGTCGCCATACAGTTCTTTGATTTTGTTCTCGTTGTGTGTCAGGTTGAATGAGGCGGTCAGTGTGAAGTCACGTGTCTTGACGATGTCACCTCCGACGGTCAGTTCGAAACCTTTGTTTCCCACCTTGCCCACATTGCTGAGCACGCTGGTGTAGCCGGAGGTGGTGGGGATGGGCACTTCGTAGAGCAAGTCATTGGTGATGCGTGTATAGTAGTCGAAGATGACATTCAGCCGGTTCCACAAAACGAGGTCGAAGCCTACGTCAAACTGGGTTGTACGTTCCCACTTCAGGTCGGGATTGCCGATGGTTTCATAATAACCCGTCACGATGCCGCTGGAAGTTCCGTCATTATAATTATAGGTGTTGTCGGAGATTAGTTGCGACAGCGAGTTGTAGTTGCCGATTTCTTGATTGCCGGTGATGCCCCAGCTGGCACGGATTTTCAAGTCGGTGACCACGGGATTATTGGACAGGAAGCTCTCCTCAGACACACGCCAGGCTGCACCCACAGAGGGGAAAAATCCCCATTTGTTGTTCTTTCCGAAGCGGGACGAACCGTCATAGCGTCCGGTGGCCGTCAGCATGTAGCGGTCTTTGAAGGCGTAGGCTATGCGCCCGGTGAAAGATATCAGCCGGTTGCTGTAGGCGTCTGTTCCGTATTCCACGGTGTTGAGGTCGGCAAGGTCCATATTCCAGGCGCCGGTCACGTCATTGGCAAAGTTACTGCCCGAGAGGTCGATATCCTCATACTTGTAATCTTGATAGGAGTAGACACCCGTCACGGTCAGCCGGTGTTCGTTCCACTGGTTCTGATAGGTCAGGATGTTGTCCATCAGTTTGCTATACATCTTATACCAAGTGTGTGAGCCACTTCCTTCAGTTCCTTTATAGGAATTGTTGGCCGATGTGGAGGCGACGTACTGATAGTTGCGTGAGTTTTTCATGTCGATGCCCACCTGTGTTTTGAACGAAAGCTGTTTGTTGAACTGGATTTCGGCAAAGAAGTTGCCCAGCAGGCGGATGTTTTTCGTGCGGTCGGTCGTCGCGTCTATGTCGGCCAGCGGGTTGTAGGGATTTCCGTCCACGACCGGAATGTTGTAGCTCCCGTCTTCGTTGTAAGGAGAATACGTGGGCCATCCGTAGCGAAACAAGTCACCGGTTCTGTTTTCCTGTTCGTTCAGTGTGGAATAAGTTATCTGGATGTTGCTGCCCACCGTCAGCCAACTGTTGAACTTGTGCTGGATGTTGTTGTGCACGGAGTATTTTTTATAGTTTTGTCCCTCAATGAGTCCGTCCTGGTCATAAAAACCCGCTGACAACATGTAGTTGGTGCGCTCGTTGCCTCCGTCAAATGTGATATTATAGTCTTGCACGAAAGACGAAGATTGGATGATGGCTTTCTCCCAGTTGAAGAAGTCACCGCTGTAACCGTTGGGGAAAGGCTGGGTGATGCCTTGACGGGCATAGCCCTCATTCATGAAGTTGATAAAGTCCTGCCCCGTGATGAGGTTTTGCAGACGGCTGCGCATCTGCACGCCGCTGGTGACGTTGACGCTCACGTTGTTCCGTCCCTGTGAGCCTTTCTTGGTGGTAATCATGATGACGCCGTTGGCACCACGTGAACCATAAATGGCAGTGGAGGATGCGTCTTTCAAGATTTCTATCGACTCAATGTCGGCAGGGTTGATGTCGTTCAAGTCGCCGTCCATCAAAGGAAATCCGTCAACCACATAGAGAGGGTCGTTGCTGGCGCTGATGGAGCCGCTGCCGCGTATGCGGATAGTGGGAGCTTCGCCCACTTTATTGTTTGTCATGACAGACACACCGGCAGCTTTTCCTTGCAACGATTCCAGCGGGCTGGCTGACACGGTGGCCGTGATGGCATCACTCTTCAGTTGGGTGTTGGCACCGGTCAAGTCGCTTTTTTTCATCGTGCCGTAGCCCACGACAACGACTTCATCCAGCAATTCATTGTCTTCCCGAAGGGTTACTTTCAGAGGAGATTTGTTAGCACTGATGCTTTCTGTGACATACCCCACACAAGAGATGACAAGTGTGGATTTTTCGTGGGGAGGGGTAATTGTGAAGCTGCCATTTACGTCGGTAATGACTCCCGTTTTACTGCCTTTTACCAACACGCTGGCTCCGATAATTGGTTGTCCGGAAGTGTCGACAACCGTTCCTGTGACTGTGCTTTGTGCAAAAGCGAAGAGTGACATTCCCCATACCATCATTAGGAGGAATATCTTCCTCGTCCATGCGCTTTTCACGCATGTAGATGTACTGTTTTTCATGTTCTTTAAGGTTTAAATGATTATTAAGTTGCTATTTCTTGCGAACTATATTAAAACTTTTTTTTGAAAATGAAGCTTTGTTCTCCTTAAAAGATTGTTAATATTAGCTCTTTTTATCATGTGTGTATTTACACTTAATAAACTATGTTATAAATGTTTGTATGTTATTGGCGCATGGTTATGCCTTTGTCTCTTTCCGTCTTATATACAGTAACTGATGCGTTTATTGCCGATTGAAGCATAACCTTTGGTGCTTGCAGATGATTTGTTGACGTAAATAATTTGTGTAAGACTTTTCTCTGCCTGAGCCAGCCCGATTGTTATGTGACGTGATGTTTCAAGGCGGGAAGACAGTTGTAGCTCAGCTACTGTGAATAACTCTTTTAAATCATTAATCATTAAGTGTTTATGTTTGCAAACTTTTGCTTCTCTGATTTGACGGGCACAGCCTCTGTTCCTGCGTTTGGCTGCCTTCCTTTCCGTCCTTGCCCGCCCTCCTTTTCGTGTGAGGGCGGAATAGAGGCCGTGCGAGAGCCGTGTCTGAGGTGTGTTTTTCTGTCTTCGGGATGACCGTGATTTTCTGCGTTTACTGGTAGTTCGTTGTAAAGTATTATTTGTTTTTCTCGTAACTGGAATTACCCGGACTGTCTTTCTGACCTGAATCTTCAAACGGATGGTCGGATATGGACGTTGCACACATTCTGATGATGCTTTCTGTAGATGAAACAGATTTTGTACCTTTGCCGTTGCTTTAGATTAGAACATAAAACAACACAACAATATGCATACAAGACAAGAACAACTGGAGGCTTTCGGACGCTTTCTCGACATCCTTGACGAGTTGCGTCAGAAATGTCCGTGGGACAAGAAACAAACGAACGAAAGTCTGCGTTCCAACACCATAGAAGAAGTGTATGAACTCTGCGACGCCTTGATGAAAGACGATGAGAAAAACATCTGCAAGGAGCTGGGCGATGTGTTGCTCCACATTGCTTTTTATGCCAAGATTGCTTCCGAGAAAGGACAGTTTGACATCAAAGACGTGTGCGACAAGTTAAGCGACAAGCTCGTCTTTCGCCATCCTCATGTGTTTGGAGAGGTAAAGGCCGATACGCCCGACAAAGTGTCGGAAAATTGGGAACAACTCAAACTGAAGGAAAAAGACGGTAATAAAAGCGTACTCAGCGGTGTGCCCGACGCACTCCCTTCACTCATTAAAGCCTATCGCATCCAGGACAAGGCACGCAATGTGGGTTTTGACTGGGAACAACGCGAACAGGTGTGGGGCAAGGTGAAAGAAGAGATTGCAGAGTTTGAAGCCGAGGTGGGACAGATGGACAAGGACAAGGCCGAGGCTGAGTTTGGCGATGTGCTCTTCAGCTTTATCAATGCAGCCCGTCTCTACAAAATAAACCCGGACAACGCCTTGGAACGCACCAACCAGAAGTTTATCCGCCGCTTTAATTACCTGGAGGAACACACCCTCAAAGCCGGTCGTAAGCTTACAGACATGACACTGGCCGAGATGGATGCCATTTGGGAAGAAGCGAAGAGGAACGAAGCATGACGTTGCCACAAGATGATTCTTCATTATTGCTTGCAAACTCTATGTTGCAATCGTTTGTCATGGGGATTACACAAGTTGACAAATTGAACCGTTTTTCGAGAGACAGACGGATAATTTGTGGCTTTTCTTGCCCGTCTTCAAACATTCTTTGTTACTTTTGCGGCAACAAAAAGCAAATTCAAAGCAACAATTATAAAAACTTTAAATATTAACAACTATGGTAAGTTATAAAGATTTGGGCCTGGTGAACACCCGTGCGATGTTTGCCCGTGCCATCAAAGGCGGATATGCCATTCCTGCATTCAACTTCAACAACATGGAACAGATGCAGGCCATCATTCAGGCTTCGGTAGAAACCAAGTCACCGGTCATTTTGCAAGTGTCAAAGGGCGCACGCAATTATGCAAACCAGACTTTGCTGCGTTATATGGCTGAAGGTGCTGTTCAATATGCCAAGGAAATGGGATGCGCTCATCCTGAAATCGTGCTCCACCTTGACCACGGAGATTCTTACGAGCTTTGCAAGAGTTGTGTAGACCTCGGATTCTCTTCAGTCATGATTGACGGTTCACACTTGCCTTATGACGAGAATGTGGAACTGACTCGCCGCGTAGTGGAATATGCACACCAGTATGATGTGACCGTGGAAGGTGAACTCGGTGTGTTGGCTGGTGTGGAAGACGAAGTTGTAGCTGAGCACCACACTTATACCCGTCCGGAAGAAGTGGTGGATTTCACTTCAAAGACCGGGTGCGACAGTCTTGCCATCTCCATCGGTACGTCTCACGGAGCTTATAAGTTCAAACCGGAACAATGCCACGTAGACCCCGTTACGGGCCGTCTCGTTCCTCCTCCTTTGGCATTTGATGTGCTCGACGGTGTGATGAAAGAACTTCCGGGCTTCCCCATCGTGCTCCACGGTTCTTCTTCTGTTCCTCAGGAATATGTCGATATGATTAATCAATACGGAGGCAAGCTCGAAGCAGCCATCGGTATTCCCGAGGATGAACTTCGCAAGGCTGCCAAGTCGGCCGTGTGCAAGATTAACATCGACTCTGACAGCCGTCTGGCCATGACAGCCGCCGTCCGCAAGGTGTTCGTAGAGAAACCGTCAGAGTTTGACCCGCGTAAATATCTCGGTCCGGCTCGTGACGAGATGAAGCAGCTTTACATGCACAAGATTATGAATGTGCTGGGCTCTAATGACAAGTTGGCTGAATTGTAAATTACTGTCTCAATAATTAATTGTAAACATGTGAAAGGGTTGTGCCGTGAGGCATGACCCTTTTCTATTCCTGTTAGGCGAAGTTGTGGAAAGTTGTTTGACGTGGTTTGTTTTTTAATTCAAGTGTATTCCTTAAACTCGAAAAAATCGCACTCGTAAGGTTGGTTGTTGCGGACACTGTTGTCCAACCTTCACGAGTGCGATTTTTTCGGTTTGGATGATGGAGGCAGAGCGTTAGCTGACTGTAGTCATCCGGTGAGTCTTATTGACAGATGGCATGGATGCGGTTGTATGCTTCTTCTTGCTCTTCGGGTGTTTCGCAATAGGTCACCACAATGAGCTTCATACCCGGTTTCCAAAGTTCTTTCACCTTGGCTTCCACCAGCTCGGGAGTGCCCACGATGCGGGCATTCAGCACGACGCCCGTGTCGGCAAACGTGTCGGCAAAGCCTTCCGTCGGATTTGCACCCGGGTCGGTTGCTTTGGAAAATGCACCGTCGGCCATGCGTATGCCCCGGATGGCAACGATGTCGCCTTTCTTGTCGCTCCAGTTCCCGCAAGAATGGAACACGGTGCCACCGAAGGCGTCGCCGGCTTTGGTCATTGCCGGGACGGCCATGTCCACGTAGAGGTCTGGCGAGAGCATGGTGATGGTGTCGTCGCTCATGCCCAGTCCGTCAAAAGTGCGGCTGGAGGCGAAGCCGTGCCCTGGTTTTGCCAGTGCGTCGCCAATGAGCCGTTGTTGGGCATGGGTAAAGTCTATGAGCAAGTCGGCAGTGCGGTCCATGGCTTGCTTCATGGCCTCCGGGTCGAGGTAGAAGTCCATGTAGAACTGGTTGGAGTCAATGATGTTGCTCAGGGTGTTGAGTGGTGACTGTACGTCGCAGTAAGACATGGGGATGCGTCCTTTTGTCTTGTCAAGGAAGTATTCCACCATGTCGAGGGTGTGCTTGCCGATTTCCGTTTCGGCCACCGGTTTGTAGGGAGCAGCCAACAGTTCGGCCGTGGAAGCAAACTTCCCGTCAACGGCTGGAGCAAGGTCTTTTTCCCAGACATATCCGAAACCATAGGCTGAGGCCACTGTGCCCAAGCCGTACCACGGTTCCAGAAAATTCGGAATGTCGGCTTTAAACTTCATGCTTTGTTGCAGGGCACCCAGCTGCCAGTGCAGAGAGTGTTCCATGTTGTGGCAGTCGCCGGCGAACACTTCTTTCACACGCATGCGTCGGTAGACCAATACGCCTGAGGGGGATTCCCAGAAGGCCTTGCATTGTGCGTCGAGTCCGGCAACATAGTCGGCATAAGCTTCCATGTCGAATTGTTCCGGTGTCAATGGGCTGACGGTCGTGGCCTGCGAATCGGCCAGGCTGGAGTTGAATTCGTCTTTCATCGTTAGTCTTATAAGCGGGTTATTTAAAATAGGGTTTGTCGGCATTCTTCTGCAATGTCATAGATGGCGCATACCTGCTCGTCGCGCACGCGGTCGTCCATGTTGATGCAGCAGATACCTGTGAGATAAGGAGCTTTTGACTGAGCCACGCGTTGCTTGATGGCCTCCTCCAATTCGTCGCGACTGAAGTCGTTCAGGCTGACGGGGTCGAGTCTGATGTTGAAGAACGTGTCGGGCAGAGCTTGGCGCAACTGTTGCACGTCGCCTCCCCAGCCCAGGTCGAGGAAGTCAAGATGAGGTACACGGGCAAAGTTCTCTGCATGGCGGTGTGGGTCGCGTCCGCAGTAGTGGATGCCGTAGGGGCGATATTTCTTGCTCCACTCCACGTCAATGGGCAGAAGGAAGTCGCGATAGTCATCAGTCGAAATCATCGTATGCGAGCATTCCGAGTGCAGATAGAGCGAGCCGTTGAGCAGGCGTGCCAAACGGTTCACGGAGATGGAGGTAGTCTTCGTTTCACTATATATATAGGTAAAGAAGCGCTCGATAACACGACCGATGGCGGCAAAGTAAGCCTTTGTCTTCTCCGGTTCCATAATCATGTCCATCAGGATGTTTTCGCCTTTGAGGTCAATGGCGATGTTGAGCACACCACCCCAATTGATGTCGCCGCACACGTAGCCATATTTGGCCTTCAATTCTCCGATGAGCTTTTCCAGCTTCTTGAATGCCGGGCTTCGGAAGGCTGCGTCTTCGTCGATGTCAAACCCCTCGTGGTGAGGACAGATAACCTGCGGTGCGGAGTTCGCCGTATACTCTATCCGGCAGCCCAGCATCTCTGACACCAGATAGCCGGCAGCCAGATGCACGGCACCAATTACGGGCAGGTCTTTGTCATGGTCGGCCCCCAAGCCATACTGACCGAAGCGGTCATAAAGTTCTTGCTCCATGCGTCGTTCGTCAGACACGCGCCGGGCCGGGTTGTAAAAAAAGTCTTCATCAAACACAATGCCTGTGTGCTTGTTCCACCAAGAGGGATGGAACACGATGTCGACAGGCAGTTTTTGTGAGCAGATAGGTTCCATAGTGATTGTATTATTGTCCTAAAAGTATTAGATATGTTATCTTGTTTGATTGTCAGCGGGAAGAGTTATCGAGAGGTTATCATCCGGATTGTAACAGTCGGAGCTGCTTTGCAGGTGGAGATAGCTCTCTCATAGATGCAAATGTACAAAGAAATGTTGAATGGAGGAGAACGCTTTCTCCGTTTTCTTTCCGTGCTTGGGCGGGCTCTACTCGGCGCTCGGGCGGAAAGGAGGGCGGGCTCGGGCGGAAAGGAGGGCGGAGAAGGCGGTGTAGGAGAGGAGAGAAAGTGGCTGTGTATGAGGGTGATTTCGGCAGACAGAAAAAAGCCCGGCCAGCCAGCAGGTGTCGCTTCATGTTTTGCTAGCGTAGTGCCCTGTCGGCTGGCCGGGTTGTTGGGTGATTCTTACAGGTCACGCATCAGGCAACGGATGAACTCCGGTTCTTTGCAGAGTTCGCCTTCCTGCTCGATGCATACTTTGCCTTCGGGCAATGTGAAATGCACTTGTTTGAACTTGATGTTGCGTCCGTCGACCATCTTGATGAGCGAATCGGGACATTCTATGGTGACGTTCTTCAGCACGAAGCCGTCAACGTCTTGGAACAGCATCAGTTTATCCGTTTTGGCTGTGACGTTCTCGATTCGTACATTTTCCACCGGTGTCTCGGGGATGCCTTGTGCTTTGATGAACTGTGAGCCGGACTCCACGATGATGTCGCGCACGGTGATGTTCTTGTAGACTGGGGTGAGCGGAGTGATGTCGCGTGCCGGAAGGCGCACGGCCAGGTCGCCGACAAAGGTCTTGCTGCCCAGCATATCCCACACAAAGGGTTGTCCGGTGAGATGCATGCGGATGCGCTCGTAGGTCAGGTTTTCACCACCTCCGCCACGGTTGCGGCGGGTCTTGAAACGTAGCCCCGTGCCAGTGCCGTCAAACACACAGTCGTGCACATAAAGGTTGCGAATCATGCCGGCCGTTTCGCTTCCGCAGGTGATGCCGCCGTGTCCTTTCTCTGCCAGGCAGTGGCGCACGACGATGTTTTCCGACGGCATGTTCACCCGCAGGCCGTCCTCACAACGTCCGGCTTTCATGGTGAAGCAGTCATCGCCACAGCTCAGCGTGCAGTATTCGATAAGCACGTTACGGGTCGACTCGATGTCGATGCCGTCGCCTCGGGGGATGCCCACGGAGTGTACGGTGATGCCGCGGATGATGACGCTGTCGCAATAGACGGGCACGATGTTCCAAAATGGGGTGCTTTCCAGCGTCACGTCCTCAATGAGCACATTGCGGCAGTTGGTCGGTGAGACGAA
>CAZOKL010000027.1:0-25055 GCA_964580305.1 uncultured Bacteroides sp. | reverse complement strand
CTGGCCATGATGCGCTGCACCTCGGAAAGCTCCTTGTAACGCTGCAAGATGGACATGTAGCGCGCCTCATCATGCAGGTTTTCAGGATTGAGCAACGCCTGCTGCGTGTGCTTCAACTCGTCCTCAACGATGGCATACTTGAAATCAATCATCAGGTGAGACACGAGCTCGTAAAGCCGCTCCACATCGGTGGCAATCTTCTGGTTCTTTGTGTGATACTTGCTCAGCGTGTAGCGTTCATTCACAAGACTGACGGCATAGCGGCTGATGTCCGGGTCGGGATGGGTGCTGAAATAGTGCTCGGTGTGGAAGCCTTCGTCATGTACGCGGGCGACCGCCTCCGCCAGTATGCGCCGGTGGAGGGGATTGTGAAACTGCAGGTCGTCGGTCTGCAAGTCGTTGTGGACATACTCCACCACGGTGACGGGAACCTCATGCCCGTCGTCATCGGTGACGTTGCACATCACCCGCTCCCCGTAGCGCACGAGCAGCTCCATGATGAGCTTCTCCAGCGGATAGAAGCGACGGTCCTCCGGGTTGTCGCGGGGGATGAACGACTCATGGGGAGCAGCAGGAGCAGGCACCTCCGTGCCCGGTGTCTCCGCCGCCGTGGTCGCAGGAGCAGCCGGCACCGGAGCGTCAGTGCCTGCCTGTGCCTCAACAGGTTGTCCCTCACGGCCTTGCGTCTGCGCGTTGCGCTGCTGTTTGAATGCCTTCTCGGCCTGGGCCTCCTTCAGCTTGACGATTTCGGCCAGGAGCAACTTCTCATCCACTTGCAGCAGCTGGCTGCATTCCTTCACATAGACCGAGCGCACGATGGCGTCGGGGATGACGGAGATGCTCCGCACGATGTCACTGATGAGTCCGGCCCGCTTGATGGGGTCGCTTCCGGCATCGTCAAGCAAAAGGTTGGTCTTGAAGCGGATGAAGTCCACCTCGTGGGAGTTGATATAATTCTGATAGTCCGTCGCATTGTGCTTGCGGGCAAAGCTGTCAGGGTCGTCACCATCGGGCAGGAGCACAACTTTGATGTTCATCCCCTCTTCAAGAAGCATGTCAATGCCCCGCAAGGATGCTTTGATGCCGGCCATGTCGCCGTCATAAAGCACGGTAATGTTGTTCGTAAACCGATGAATGAGACGTATTTGCCCGGGCGTGAGCGAGGTGCCGGAGGAGGCCACCACGTTCTCGATGCCCGACTGGTGCATGGAGATGACGTCCGTGTAGCCCTCCACAAGGAAGCAACGGTCTTGCTTCACGATGGCCTGCTTGGCAAAGTAGATGCCATAAAGCTCGCTGCTCTTGTGATAGATTTCCGACTCGGGAGAGTTGACATACTTGGCCGTCTTGGCATCGGCCTTGAGCACACGTCCGCCGAAGGCCACCACCTTGCCCGACAGGGTGTGGACGGGGAAGATGACGCGCCCCCAGAAGCGGTCGCGCAGGGAGCCGTCGTCACGGGCATAGCACAGGCCCGTCTTCACCAGGTATTCCGCCTGATAGCCCTTCTGCCGGGCTTCACGGGCGAAGGCATCATGCTGGTTGAGGCAGTAGCCCAGCTGGAACTTTGTGATGATGTCGTCACGAAATCCGCGCTGACGGAAGTAAGTCATGCCGACAGTCTGTCCCTCCACATGGTTGCGCAGGATGTTCTGGAAGTAAGTGCGCGCATAGTCGTTCACAACGAACATGCTTTCACGCACGCTGTGGGCATGCTTCTCCTCCTCTGTCAGTTCACGTTCCTTGATTTCAATGTTGTATTTCCGGGCCAACCATTTCAGCGCCTCATAGTAAGAGAGTTGCTCGTGTTCCATGATGAAATGCACGACATTGCCCCCCTTGCCACAACTGAAGCACTTGCACAGCCCCTTGGAGGGCGACACGCTGAACGAAGGTGTCTTTTCGCTGTGGAACGGGCACAGCCCGACATAGTTCACACCGCGCTTGCGCAGCGTGACAAATTCTGACACGACGTCGACGATTTGTGCGGCGTCCATAATCTTGTCGATGGTGGCTTGGTCTATCATGATTTAGTTCTTCATGCTTCGATAGATGCTGACGATTTCTTCGATGGGGATGTCCAGTTGGTCGAGCCGGGCCAGGAACTCCGGCAGTTCGTCGCCCAGGAATTGCGCCTTGCGCTGCGCCAGAATCTTATGTCCGGCTCCGGGCTTGACGAAATAGCCCAGCCCGCGGCGCGTATAGATAATGTCCCGTTCAAGCAGATGTTCATAGGCCCGCACAATGGTGTTTACGTTCACTCCCAGCGTGACAGCATGCTCACGCACACTGGGAATGCGTGTCTCGTCACGATATTCGCGAGCAAGAATCTCATCGCAGATTTGGTCGGCTATCTGTTGGTAAATGGGTCGGTTCTCCTTGAAAATCATAAGTCTGTCAGGATATGAACTCACGAAGGTACATATTTTCGCCCGACCGTGCAACCGCCCCGGCCTACTTCCCAGTCCGCACGCCGTGATTCCGCGCGCCTGAAGCCCCCAACAGACGGCTTTCTGTCAACGGCACGCAGGCAAGCACAAGAAAAGGCGGACAGAGGGAGAGTGTTCTCCGTCTGTCCGCCTGAGGCATTGCGCCAAGATGATCTTAGGCTGCTTTCTTCATTATTTCTGTGTGGAGCAGAGAGGTCTGGGCTTGATTTGCTTGAAGAAGTCGTTGCCCTTGTCGTCCACGAGGATGAAGGCCGGGAAGTCTTCCACCTCAATCTTCCAGATGGCTTCCATGCCGAGCTCCGGATATTCCACACACTCAATGCTCTTGATGTTGTTCTGAGCGAGGATGGCTGCCGGGCCACCGATAGAGCCAAGGTAGAATCCGCCGTGCTTCTTGCAGGCATCGGTCACAGCCTGGCTGCGATTGCCCTTCGCCAACATGATGAGGCTGCCGCCATGACTCTGGAAGAGGTCAACATAGGGGTCCATACGTCCGGCAGTGGTCGGGCCCATTGAGCCGCAAGCCATGCCCTTCGGTGTCTTGGCGGGGCCGGCATAGTAGATGGGATGATCCTTGATGTATTGCGGAAGCTCCTCTCCGCGGTCGAGACGCTCTTTCAGCTTGGCGTGTGCGATGTCGCGTCCAACGATGATTGTGCCGTTGAGAGACAGGCGAGTGGACACGGGATATTTGGACAACTCTTTCAGTATTTCAGGCATCGGGCGGTTGAGGTCGATTTTCACAGCGTTGCCCTCGCCTGCCTGACGAAGCTCTTCCGGAATCAGTTCACCGGGATTGCTGTCGAGCTTCTCAATCCAGATGCCATCTTTATTGATTTTACACTTGATGTTGCGATCGGCCGAACAGGACACACCCAGGCCTACGGGGCAGGAAGCTCCGTGGCGTGGCAGACGGATGATGCGCACGTCATGGGCATAATACTTGCCTCCGAACTGTGCACCCAAGCCGATACGGTGAGCCTCATCAAGCACCTTCTGCTCCAGTTCCAGGTCGCGGAAAGCACGTCCTCCCTCGCTGCCGGTCGTGGGCAGATTGTCATAATAGTGCGTAGAGGCGAGCTTCACGGTAAGCAGATTCTTCTCTGCCGATGTGCCGCCGATGACGAATGCAATGTGATAGGGAGGACAAGCAGCCGTGCCCAGAGTCTTCATTTTCTCGACGAGGAAAGGCACGAGCGTCTCAGGGTTGAGGATGGCTTTCGTCTCTTGATAGAGGTAAGTCTTATTGGCCGAGCCGCCACCTTTGGTCACGCAGAGGAATTTGTATTCCATGCCTTCGGCGGCTTCAATGTCGATTTGGGCGGGAAGATTGCACTTCGTGTTCACTTCCTCATACATGCTCAGCGGAGCATTCTGCGAATAGCGGAGGTTTTCTTCCGTATAGGTCTTGTAGACACCGTATGACAGGGCTTCTTCGTCGCAATAGCCTGTCCACACTTGCTGTCCTTTCTCGCCGTGGATGATGGCCGTTCCGGTGTCCTGGCAGAAAGGAAGTACGCCTTTGCAGGCCACTTCGGCGTTGCGCAGGAAGGTCAGTGCGACGTACTTGTCGTTTTCGCTGGCTTCCGGGTCTTGAAGAACCTTGGCCACTTGCTCGTTGTGCGAGCGGCGAAGCATGAACGACACGTCGCGGAAGGCTGCGTTGGCCATGGCCGTCAGTCCTTCTTTTTCAATTTTTAAGATAGGTTTTCCTTCAAACTCGCTCACCGAGACATAGTCTTTGGTCAGCAGATAATACTCGGTGGTGTCCTCTCCCAACTGGAAAGGAGCCTCATACTTGAACGGAGGTGTTGCCATAATGTTCTGTATTTATTTATAATAATTAGTACTGGTGCAAAAGTACAAAGAACTTTTCAGTTCGTGGCTTTCGTGCAGGCTTTCTTTAACTCTTCGGCCTTCTCGCGACGGAGGTTGGCAATGAAAACCTCAGCAGCCGCACTTGTGGAAGCGCCGCCCAGGCGTTCTTCCTTGCACACGTCGGCTTCAAGCTGTGCATAGTAGCGCTCCAGGTTGGCCGCATACGCCTTGAGTGCCGACCGGATTTCTTCAGGGGAATAGATGTCATGGATGTGCGTTTGCACAAACGAGGGGTAGTCTGCACGAAAGGCTTCAAGGCACTGTTCGAAGCGGCAGACCGAGGACAGACCGTCACGTTGCACACGTTCGCCCAGCTCGCGCAAGACAGTGTCGGGCACAATCAGCCCCAACAAGTCGTGCCATGCTTCTTGTTTTCCAAACGAGCGGGAGGGTCGCGCCGCAGGGTCGAAGTGGCGGGCGACGTAGAGCTGCTCCATCCAGCGATAGAGTTCGATGCCCCGGCGCAGGGCCTTGGCCGTGATGTGCACACCGCACGGCAATGCGTAGACTTCCTGTTCGCCCTGTGCCTGCAAGGCCTGGAGCTGCCGGCAGCCTTCCCGCAGCTGGTTGATGACGGGCGGAGTCAGCTCTTCATAGGTGGAGACCATGCTGTGCGGGAAGGAACCAGCCGGACATTTGTCTCTCTCCGGCCACTTGCGCACGTCACGATAAGTGCCCACCGTGGCAAAGTTGACGCCGGGCACGAGCATCATGCGCCCGCCGGTGTGGAACAGATAGGAGAAAGGGAAACAGGAGAGGTCGGCATGGCAGTCGAATTTGCCCATCACCATTGTGAACGCACCGAGATGTCCGCCCCACACGATGTGCGTTCCGGAGGCAGTTTTGCACCCTCGGTCGAGCGTGCCATGATGCAACGGGCCGAGCTTGTACATGTGGTTGCTCATGTTTGTGCCCGAGCCGGCGTTGAAGAAAGAGCACCGGCAGCCGATGAGCAGCGTGCTCTTGTGATGACTGACCGAGAACGGCCCGGCACACACGGCACAGGCTTCGCCGTTGTCCATGTGGCAGTTGGCAAAGAAGAGCGACGACTCGGCAGAGAATCCCCGGCCGATGTGCACGCCACGGCCCACGAAGCAGCGGTCGACTTTCGCCCCGTCCACCACCTCGGCTCCGCCCAGCACCACCGTCTTCCGGCAGATGACGCCCGCCCCCAGGCGTATGGGCATGTCACGGTCACTGTCCAGACAGCACTCTTCCACGCACTCGGCGCAGTCGATGGTGGCGTAGCTGCCGACGTAGACTCCCTTGAGTTTGCGCGTGTGGCAGATGCGGGCGCCCTCGCCCACATGGCCCCGTTTGAGGGGGATGTTCCCGTCGTCCACCCGCTTGTCAAGCACGGCGCACCAGAAAGGCGAGAGGGCGCGGAGGCAAAACTCCTGGGCCGTCAGCATGCGGTGGAGCGGGATGCGGCAAAAATCTCCCGCCTCGCTCAGCACGTTAATGCGAGTGCCCTCGCCAAAAGTGGTGCTTCCCTCCACGGTCATCGTGCCGACGTCGGAGATGCAGGCGCGGTCGGCAATGTCATAACGGGCAATGTAGCCGTGAATGTGCTCGATGAGGCAGTCGTCGCCCACGGTGACGTCGTGAAGTTCTGCCTGCCTGATGCCCGTGAGACGGGCAATGCCGTCGTCAGACACGAGCGTGCCGCGAAACGCACCCAGGCGGATGTCACCGCACAGACGGACGTGTTCCAGGCGGTCGGGGGCAAAGCCCTCACGCACCATCACGCGCTGCCAGCTGTCGGCACGGCAACCCTGTTTTTCCAGAATGCCGATTTCCGCTGCCGTGAGCGGGCGATAATCATTCAGGGGTGCCATCGTCCTCGTAGGTTTGATAGAGAAAATCGTTATAGGGATACTTCTGCACGTGGAGTTCCTTTACCTTTTTATATAAGAGTTCCTTCAGGCCCTCGATGTTCGTGCGGGCACGGGCGGAGATGAAGAGGCAGTTGTCTTGCAGACGGGCCATCCATGTCTGTTCCAGCTCACTGAGGGTGATGTTCTCGCGGGTGCGCGGGGTGAGGTCGTCGGCCTCCTTTTCCACACAGGTGTAAGCGTCGACCTTGTTGAAGAGGAGGATGGTCGGCTTGCTGGCACAGCCCAGGTCGGCAAGCGTTTTCTCCACAACGTGTATCTGCTCTTCGAAGTCGGGATGGGAGATGTCGACCACGTGGACAAGCAAGTCGGCCTCACGCACCTCGTCAAGAGTGGACTTGAAGGAGTCGACGAGGTCGGTGGGGAGCTTGCGGATGAAGCCCACGGTGTCGGAAAGCAGGAAAGGAAGATTCCCGATGATGACCTTGCGCACGGTGGTGTCAAGCGTGGCAAAGAGCTTGTTCTCGGCAAACACCTCGCTCTTGGCAAGCAGGTTCATGAGTGTGGACTTGCCCACGTTCGTATAGCCCACGAGAGCCACACGGATGAGCCTGCCGCGGTTTTTGCGCTGAGTGGACTTCTGACGGTCGATTTCAGCGAGCTGTTGTTTGAGCAGCGACATGCGGTTCAAGATGATTCGGCGGTCCATTTCGAGCTGCGTTTCACCGGGTCCGCGCAGACCCACGCTCCCGCCCTTGCCGCTGCCCGAGCCTCCGCCCTGGCGTTCAAGGTGAGTCCAGAGCCGCTGCAGGCGGGGGAGCATGTATTTATACTGCGCCAGTTCGACCTGCGTCTTGGCGCTGGCCGTCTGCGCACGCATGGCAAAGATGTCGAGGATGAGCGATGTGCGGTCAAGTATCTTGACGTTCAGTTCCTTTTCGATGTTGCGGATTTGCTTGGCCGACAGTTCATCGTCAAAAATAACCATGCCGATTTCCGTCTCCGCGTCGTCCGCGCGTGCGGCCAGATATTCCTTGATTTCCCCAAGCTTCCCCTTGCCTATGTAGGTGACGGAGTTGGGCATGTCGAGTTTCTGAGTGAAGCGCCTGACCACCTCCGCGCCGGCCGTCTCGGCCAGAAAGGCCAGTTCGTCGAGATACTCGTTCGTCTTGCGCTCGTCTTGCAGCCGTGTGACGAGGCCGACGAGCACGGCCTTTTCGGTCTGCGCCTGTGAAATGACAAATTCTTTCATGATGTATGCTCTATGTTCTTGATGGATTGTCACGCAAAGATACACCAAATTATCGTTGCTTGGTGGCCCATCCCCTCCAAATTCGCCGCACCCCCTCCGCCGGCGGCACATTTCCCGAAGGGGACACAAGGGCGTTTGTGCAATCTGCTGACAGCCAGCACGTAAAAATTTTCTCGCCGTCATTCAGAAAGCACACGGGCATGCAGCCGGAAAATCATGCCCGTGTTTCCGAAAAAAGACGGGCATGAGCAGACCAAAACACGGGCATGATTCTTCAGAAAGACGCCCGTGTTTTTTTGAGCAGACGGGCATGATTTTTCAGGCAGACGGGCATCACTCCACACGCAGGTGCCGGGGCGTGAGAAAAGAGCTGCCGGGAGCGGACGGATTGTATGGAATTATTCCACACCCGCACACCCCGTTTTCACACACCGCCCGGGCATCTCCTCCGTGAAAACAGGCCCTGCGGAGGCCGGCACGTAATTTGCACATTTTCACCACACGCGTGCCGCCCCGTAAAGGAAAAGAATTTATCTTTGCACCGCAGTGTGAAGGAGCAACAGCGACGGAACACATAACCAAACCACTCTTGACTACGTATGAAAAGATTTCTAAAGAACAGAAAACTCCACCTCACGCGGACAAACATCGCATACACGTGCTCGGCCATCTTCATTGTGGCGGCTGCGGTGTGGGTGCTCACGCACCGGCGCGAGGCCGAACCGGAACCTGCGGTCATCGCCACGGTGCCCGTGGTGCAGAAAGACGTGAACATTTATGGCGAATATGTGGGCCGCGTCCGCGCCCAGCAGTTTGTCGAAATACGCGCACGCGTCGAGGGCTTTCTGGAGGAAATGCTCTTTGAAGAAGGCTCTTATGTGACGAAAAACCAGGTGCTCTTCGTCATCAACCAGGAACAATACCGCGCAAAGGCCGACAAAGCGCGGGCACAGCTGAAAAAAGACGAGGCGCAGGAGCGCAAGGCCCAGCGTGACCTGGAGCGCATCCGCCCGCTCTATGAGCAGAACGCGGCCAGCCAGCTCGACCTGGACAATGCCGTGGCGGCCTATGAAAGCGCAGTGGCTTCCGTGGCCATGAGCGAGGCCGACCTCTCACAGGCCGAACTGGAGCTGGGATACACGATTGTGCGCTCGTCCATCTCGGGCAACATCAGCGAGCGGCTCGTCGACCTGGGCACGCTCGTGGGCACGGGCGGAAAGTCGCTGCTGGCCACCATTGTGAAGAGCGACACCGTGCTGGTGGACTTCAGCATGACGGCCCTGGACTACCTGAAGAGCAAGGAGCGCAACGTCAACCTCGGTCAGAAAGACTCCACACGCTCGTGGCAACCCTACGTGACGGTCACCCTGGCCGACAACACGGTGTATCCGTTCCACGGCCTTGTGGACTTTGCCGAGCCGCAAGTGGACCCTCGCACGGGCACTTTCTCGGTGCGTGCCGAGATGCCAAACCCCGACCGCATTCTCCTGCCCGGGCAGTTCACGAAGGTGCGCCTGCTGCTTGACGTCATTGAAAACGCGCTCATGGTGCCGCAGAAGGCGGTCATTGTTGAGAAAGGCGGTGCCTACATCTACGTCGTGCGCCGTGACAACACCGTCGAGAGGCGCTTCGTCGAGCTGGGGCCCGAGCAAGACAACTACGTCGTTGTGGAACGCGGTCTGGCAGCCGACGAACAGATTGTCGCCGAGGGTTACCACAAGCTGACGCCGGGCATGCGGGTCCGCATTGACAACAGCAACCTGGCCCTGCCGTCTGACAGTGCTTTTGCCCGTCCTTCATCGGCGGACGACACTCCCTCCACCCGTAACGACTAAACCTCCCCTCCGCCTCATGAAAGTGAATTTCTTCATCGACCGTCCGGTGTTTTCGGCGGTCATCTCAATAATCATAGTCATCGTGGGCATCATTGGCCTGACGATGCTTCCCATTGACCAGTATCCCCAAATCACGCCTCCGGTGGTGAAAATCAGCGCGTCCTATCCCGGCGCCAGCGCAATCACGGTGTCGCAGGCCGTGGCCACGCCCATCGAGCAGCAGCTGAACGGCACTCCGGGGATGCTCTACATGGAGTCGACAAGCTCCAACTCGGGAGGTTTCTCGGCAACCATAACCTTCGACATCTCGGCAGACCCCGACCTCTCGGCCGTGGAGATTCAGAACCGGCTGAAATTAGCCGAGTCACGTCTGCCGGCCGAGGTGGTCCAGAACGGCATTACCGTGGAGAAACAAGCCTCCAGCCAGCTGATGACGCTCTGCCTGACGTCGAACGACCCGAAATTTGACGAGATATATCTGAGCAACTTTGCGACCATCAACGTGCTCGACGTGCTTCGCCGCATCCCGGGTGTCGGGCGTGTGTCGAACATCGGAAGCCGCTATTATGCCATGCAGATTTGGGTGCAGCCCGACAAGATGGCCAACTTCGGCCTGACGGTGCAGGACTTGCAGAACGCCCTGAAGGACCAAAACCGCGAGTCGGCAGCCGGTGTGCTGGGACAGCAACCCGTGTCGGGACTCGATGTGACCATCCCCATCACCACGCAGGGACGCTTGTCAACGGTCAGCCAGTTCGAAGACATCGTTGTGCGGGCCAACCCTGACGGTTCGATTATCCGCCTGCGCGACGTGGCCCGCGTGTCGCTTGAGGCCTCCTCATACAACACAGAGAGTGGCATAAACGGTGGCAACGCGGCCGTGCTTGGCATCTATATGCTGCCCGGAGCAAACGCGATGGAGGTCGCTCAGAAAGTCAAGGACGCGATGACAGACATCAGTCGCAATTTCCCCGAAGGACTGACTTATGAGATACCCTTCGACATGACGACCTACATCTCCGAGTCAATCCATGAAGTCTACAAGACACTGTTCGAGGCACTTTTCCTCGTGATTGTGGTGGTGTTCCTGTCATTGCAAAGCTGGCGTGCGACGCTCATTCCGATAGTGGCCGTGCCCATCTCGCTCATCGGAACGTTTGGTTTCATGCTCATCTTCGGCTTCTCGCTCAACATCCTGACGCTGCTCGGCCTCATCCTGGCCATCGGCATCGTGGTCGACGACGCCATCGTTGTCGTGGAAAACGTGGAGCGCATCATGGAAGAGGAGCATCTCAGCGCCTACGAAGCAACCAAGAAAGCGATGGACGGGCTGACCGGTGCGCTGATAGCCACTTCACTGGTGCTGGCTGCCGTGTTCGTGCCGGTGAGCTTCCTGCCGGGCATCACGGGGCAACTCTACCGTCAGTTCACAATCACCATCGTGGTGTCGGTGCTCATCTCGACCGTCGTGGCCCTCACGCTGAGCCCGGTGATGTGTTCACTCATCCTGAAACCTGCATCGACAGGAGGGCACAAGAAGAAAAACATCGTCTTCCGCTACATAAACTATTGGCTTCGCGTGGGCAACAACAAGTATCTCGCAGCCATCACTACGGGCATCCGCCACCCACGACGCGTGATGAGCGCCTTCGGTTTTGTGCTCATTGTCATCCTGCTCATCAACCGCTTCATCCCAACCAGCTTCCTTCCAACCGAAGACCAAGGCTATTTCACAGTGGAACTGGAGCTGCCCGAAGGTGCCACTCTGGAACGGACGCGCATCGTGACAGAGCGTGCCATTGACTATCTCATGACGCTCCCCGAAGTGGAATATGTGCAGAATGTGACCGGTTCCAGCCCGCGTGTGGGCAGCAACCAAGGACGCTCCACACTGACCGTCATCCTGAAACCTTGGGAAGAACGCGCCAACATGCCCATTGACCAGGTAATGGCCCGGGTGCGCAAGGAGCTGTCACGCTACCCCGAAAGCAAAGTCTATCTGTCCACACCGCCGGTGATTCCCGGCCTGGGCACTTCAGGCGGATTTGAAATGCAACTCGAAGCACGCGGCGACGCCACATTTGACGATTTGGTGAATGCCGTCGACACCTTATTATATTACGCATCCCAACGCAAGGAACTGACCGGTCTGTCTTCATCGCTCCAGGCTGAAATTCCCCAACTCTACTTCGATGTAGATCGCGACCAAGTGAAGTTTGCCGGCGTCCCCCTGTCTGATGTGTTCTCCACAATGAAGGCTTATACCGGCTCAGTCTATGTGAACGACTTCAACATGTTCAACCGCATCTACCGTGTCTACATCCAAGCCGAGGCTTCTTACCGCAAACACAAGGACAATCTGAACCTGTTCTTCGTGCGCGGCACCGACGGAGCAATGATTCCGCTGACGGCTTTAGGCACGGCCTCCTACACTGCCGGCCCGGGAAGCATCAAGCGTTTCAACATGTTCACGGCGTCCATCATCCGGGGCGACGCGGCCGAAGGCTACAGTTCCGGCCAGGCGATGGACATCATCGAGAAAATAGCACGCGAACATCTGCCCGACAACATCGGTGTGGAGTGGAGCGGACTTTCCTATCAAGAGAAGCAAGCCGGCGGACAGACCGGGCTGGTGCTGGCACTGGTGTTTCTCTTTGTCTTCCTTTTCCTGGCTGCTCTTTATGAAAGCTGGATGATTCCTGCTGCGGTGCTTCTCTCATTGCCTGTGGCAGCCCTGGGGGCCTATCTCGGTGTCTGGACGTGCGGCCTGGAAAACGATGTCTATTTCCAGATAGGCCTGGTGATGCTGGTTGGTCTGGCAGCCAAGAACGCCATTCTCATCGTGGAGTTTGCCAAGGAGCAAGTAGACAAAGGAGTAGACACGTTTCAGGCTGCCCTGCATGCCGCACAGATGCGTTTCCGCCCCATCCTGATGACCTCGTTGGCTTTCATTCTCGGCATGCTGCCGATGGTGATTGCTTCTGGTCCGGGCGCAGCCAGCCGTCGGGCCATCGGCACCGGTGTGTTCTTCGGCATGATTTGTGCTGTCATTTTCGGCATCATACTCGTGCCATTCTTTTTTGTCTACATCTACAAAGCCAAGGATAAAGCCAAAAACAAACTCTCCAAACATAAATGACTTTTCGCATGAAGCATATCGTCTATATCATCTTTTTCAGTCTGTTTGCTGCGTCGTGCCAGTTGGGCAAGCACTATGCACGCCCGGATTTGCACCTGCCGACTTTGCTTGACAGCACGGCGACCGACACGACATCCATCGCAGACTTCCACTGGTGGGAGCTCTACACCGACACCACACTGCAGAACCTCATCCGTGAAACGTTGGAACACAACAAAGACATGCTCACAGCCGCTGCACGCTTGAAAGAAATGGCTGCACAAAGACGGATTACTTACGCCAACCTCTTTCCGCAAGTGAACGGGCTGCTCTATACGGACAAAGAAGCCGAAAACTACGGAGGTGACAATTATGAGTCTGTACCTGAATATTCAGCCAAATTCATCGTCTCCTGGGAACTGGATCTTTGGGGAAATCTGCGTTGGGCAAAGGACAAGAGCATGGCACAATTCGTACAAGCTGTGGAAAATCGCCGTGCCTTGCAAATGACACTTGTGGCACAAGTGGCGCAAGCATACTTTGAATTGGTTGCATTGGACAACGAACTGGCCATCGTGAAGCAGACGTTGAGTGCCCGTGAAGAAAGCGTACACTTGGCACGCCTCCGTTTCAATGGCGGACTGACATCAGAAGCTGTCTATCAACAGGCCCAGGTGGAACTTGCCCGCACAGCTACGCTTATCCCCGACTTGGAACGCAAAATTGCACTGAAAGAGAACGACATTAACTTCCTCGCCGGCCGTTATCCCGGGAAAGTGGAACGTTCGCATCATCCACAAGACATCCGTTTGCCTGAGACTCTTCCCGCAGGATTACCCTCATCGCTGCTTGAGCGCCGTCCCGACATACGTGCAGCAGAAGAAGCACTGATTGCCGCCAATGCCGATGTGGGCATTGCCTACACCAATCTCTTTCCCCGCATCACCCTGACAGCACACTATGGTCTGGAAAGCGAGGAGTTCAAGGATTTTCTTCATTCACCCTATCACTTCCTGAGTGCCAATCTGCTCACACCTCTCTTTGCGATGGGAAAGAATCGTGCGGCACTGAAAGCCAAAAAGGCGGCCTACGAACAAGCGGTCTACCAATATGAGAAAGCTGTTTTGTCGGCTTTCCGCGATGCACGCAATGCGATGGTGGAGTTCAACAAGGTGCAGGACATCTACGACTCACGCCTGAAGCTGGAACAGGCTGCCCGCAAGAGCACCTCACTCACCCGCACACAATACATGAACGGCTACATCAGCTACCTCGACTGGCTCGACGCCCAGCGAACCTATCTCGACGCTCAGATAGCCCTAAGCAATGCCGTCCGCGACAAACAGATTGCGATGGTGCAGCTCTACAAAGCATTGGGAGGAGGATGGGAATAGCGGCCATGCATTCCTGATGGGCTTACATTATCATCGTAAGAGCTTTATGTGTATAACTGTCAACGAAATGCAACGCTTTGTACATCATTCCGTAATATAACGTGTCTATCTTTGTGCTGTAACAAAGGTGAACACGCTACTATGTTTATACGCAAACATTACCGCACGGTGGTTCTTTCGGACATTCATTTGGGAACCACCCACTCCAAAGTCGAAGAAGTGAGCCGCTTCCTGCGTAGCATTGACTGTGAACGGCTTATTCTCAACGGCGACATCATTGACGGATGGCACATCCGCAAGAACGGCACACGCCGCTGGCAACCTGCACATACGCAGTTTTTCAAGATTCTCATGAAGATGATGGAAAATTATGGCACGGAGATTATTTATGTGCGTGGCAATCATGATGATTTCCTGAACAGCATTGCTCCGCTCGACTTTGTCAACTTGCACATCGTAAAGGAGTATGTGCTGAAAGGCGCCAACGGTAAACGCTACTTTGTCACGCACGGAGACATCTTCGACCGCGTCACCACGCAGATGAAGTGGCTGGCTTATCTCGGTGACATGGGCTATACGTTCCTCCTTTGGTTCAACGGCATTTACAACCGCCACCGCGCACGCTGTGGAAAACCTTACTATTCCCTTTCGCAGCGCATCAAGCAGCGTGTAAAGTCGGCCGTGTCTTACATCTTCGACTTCGAAGCCACATTGGCCGAGTTTGCAGTGTCGCGTCGATGTGACGGCATCATCTGCGGCCACATACACCATCCTGACAACCGTTACCACGGACAAATACACTATCTCAACTCCGGTGATTGGGTAGAAACGATGTCGGCTCTTACAGAAAGCAAAGAGGGCGACTGGAACATCGTCTACTACACCGAAGTTGAGTTAGAAAAAACTCCGTCCGCACCCAATATTGTCTCAACCATAGCTCCTGCCTCATGAAATATCTGTTTATCGTCCAAGGCGAGGGCCGAGGACACCTGACTCAAGCCATTGCACTCGAGGAAATCCTGCGCAGCAGCGGGCACGAAGTGGTGGAGGTATTGGTGGGAAAGAGCAATGCACGCCAACTCCCATCCTTTTTCAGCCGTAGCATCCATGCACCCATCTGTCAGTTTGAAAGCCCCAACTTCCTGCCCACAGTTTCCAACAAGCGCAACAGTCTCACGCGCAGTGTGGTCTACAACATGACCCGTCTGCCGCTATATGTACGCAGCATGCTCTTCATCAAGGAACACATTGTCCGCAGCGGGGCCGACATGGTGGTCAATTTCTACGAACTGCTCACAGGACTAAGCTATGCACTCTACCGCATTCCAACGCCTCAAGTCTGCATCGGCCACCAATATCTCTTCCTCCACTGTGATTTCCATTTTCCCAAAAAGAGTCTGCCCAAGTTGTGGGGGCTGAAATTTTTCACCCGCCTGACGTGCCTCGGAGCAAAGAAAAAGCTCGCCCTGTCATTTTACGCAATGAATGAGGACAGGAAGGAAAACATCCGCGTCGTTCCACCCCTGCTCCGTAAAGAAGTGTTCCACTGCAAACGCTCCCAAGGCAATTACGTGCACGGCTACATGGTCAATTCCGGTTTTGCAGAAAACGTGCGCGAATGGCATGCACTGCATCCAGAAATACCTCTGCGCTTTTTCTGGGACAAACGAGGCGAGAAGACCGTCCGCCGAGAAGACGACACGCTGAGTTTCTATCCGCTAAACGACATCGAGTTCTTGCGTCAAATGAGTGGTTGCTGGGCCTATGCCAGTACAGCAGGTTTCGAATCCATCTGTGAAGCGATGTACTTGTGCAAACCAGTACTGATGGTGCCAGCCCACATCGAGCAGGATTGCAATGCGTTTGATGCTGCGGCTGCCGGTGCAGGCATCGTTGCCGACAGCTTCGAGCTGGACAAGTTACTGGCTTTTGCCGAGCATTACACCCCCGACCCACACTTCCGCACGTGGGTGAAAAGTGCTCCATACGTGATAAGCCATGCGCTCGACCCAGATGCCTACATGCATCGGTCAACCGATCACATGTATATGGTGGAAGAATTCACTTGACCCCGACACCGTCTGATTATGCGCAATTCTGCGTATGATTTATATGACTTTCGATAAATAAGTTAACACACACGAGCGACACGAATCGTGCATATGATTCGTGTCGCTCGTGTTTTCTATTTTCCGGGTGTGTGGGAGCGACTTGTTTTTATAATGCCACACCCCGAAGGTTCCTCAATTATAATCTAAAACGTGAATAGACAGCTTCTTATATATCTCTGAATCTCAAAAATAATCAATATGCGTTGTCTTCACCATGAATGGCATTGCGCACGGTCATATAGATGATGCGCAAGTCGAGCCAGAACGACCAGTTTTCCACATACCATATGTCTTTCCTGATACGGTCTTCCATTTGCGAGAGTTCCTTCGTCTCGCCGCGGCAGCCGTTCACTTGCGCCCAGCCGGTAATGCCGGGCTTGATGAAATGGCGCACCATGTACTTGTTTATCAATGCCGAATATTCCTCCGTGTGTTTCAGCATGTGCGGACGTGGTCCAACGACAGACATGTCACCTTTAAGCACATTGATAAACTGAGGCAGTTCATCGATGCTACTCTTGCGCAGGAAATTGCCAAACTTCGTCTTGCGGGGATCATCTTTGGTTGCCTGCACCGTGTCGGCATCCTTGTTCACTTTCATACTGCGAAACTTGTAACAATAGAACTCTTTTCCGTTCAAGCCATTGCGTTTCTGTTTGAAGAACACGGGCCCGGGCGAAGTAATTTTCGTCACGATGGCTACAAAAACATATATGAAAGGGAAAATCGTACACAAAAAGACCAACGAGAACACGATGTCGAACAGACGTTTGACGAAGCGATTTAGCGGTTGTCGCAGAGGCTCTTCACGCACATATAGCACCGGCACATTGCCCATCAGCGTCATGTGCATGGAGCGGCGCACGTAATTGTGCACATTAGGCACGCTGCAGAAACGGATCAGGTGATTCTCACAATAGTTTATCAATTGCAGAATCTCCTCCGCACGTGCCGAAGGCAAGTTGCAATAAAGCCTCGGAGGAGCCGTGGGCGACACGGGCAGTGTGCGTAAATAAGGAATGACATCACTCACCTTTCCCAGATAGGGCAAGCGAAAATGTGCTGCTGGTTCGTCGTTAAAATAGCCCAGCACATGATATCCTGTCGAAGGGTCGCCCACCATCTCCTCATAGAGGTCGAACATATTCAGGCCACTCCCCACGAAGATAACATTGCGCATATTTCGTCCTAAACGACGATAACGGTTGATGACACCACGTATCGCCAAACGATTAACCGTAATACACACCCAAAGCAGAGGATAAAAGCATACAGCCCACTGCCAGGAAAAGGAATGTTTAACCAGATTGTTGACAATCAGGAAAGAAAAGATGAAAAACCAAAATATCGTGATAAAAACCCGACCCACAATTTGTTCGGGACGGACCTTACGCATGTAGAGCACCGGTTTTTTCCAGAAAACACAAAACAAGTAGATAACATTAAAGACGAAGTACGCCACATGAATTTGCTCATGTGCTACCTCGGAGACCAGACTCCGTCCGAATATATAAAAAACGGACAGCAACAAGTTGAGCAGAACCAAGTCACTCACGATTACAGCCCAACGCAATAAGGTTACTTTTTGAGATTCCTTTTGCATAACATTTTATTCTAACATGAGATATCACAAAGGTATGTGAAAAAACGACACGCATAAAGATTTAATAACCCTAATTTACCCCCCCCCATTCGTTAACGAGTGTTATATACCAACCCTTACATTGACAAAAAGACAAACAGACCAAACAAAAAAAGAAGGTATGCCAGCATTTTAAACCCATTCTGACACACCTCTACGAAAAATGTAATGAAACGCTCAATCTTGGAAATATACCCGTTTCACACGTCCCGACACACTGGTCAGTATTTCATAAGGAATCGTGTCAAGCAAACCTGCCAATACACTCACAGGCAGGTCATCACCAAAAATTTCCGCCCGATCACCCTCTTGACAGTCAATGTCTGTGACGTCAATCATACACACGTCCATGCAAATGTTACCGACGTAGGAGGCCTTTTGCCCGTTTACCAGGCAATAACCACGTCCGCAGCCCAGATGCCGGTTCAATCCGTCAGCATAGCCAATGGGCAATGCGGCAATGCGTGACGGTCGTGTGACGACTCCCCGACGACTGTATCCAACCGTGTCGCCGGCAGGCACATCACGAATCTGCAAGATGGTCGTTTTCAGCGTGCTGACATTGTGTATAAAAGAGTTATTTACGGGATTAATGCCATAGAGGCCCAACCCCAGACGCACCATGTCATAGTGAGCCCGCGGAAAACGTTCAATGCCGGCAGAGTTGCAGATATGACGCAATATCTTATAAGGAAATGCGGCTTGCAGTTCAGCCGAAGCTTTTGCAAAGATTTCATTCTGTTGGAGCGTAAAGTCATCGAACTCCGGCGAATCACTCCCCACAAAATGCGAGAACACTGAACGCGGCAACAAGGCTGTCTGCCCCTTAAGTCTGCGTATGAGAGCCGGAATCTCCTCCGGCATGAACCCCAGCCGGTGCATGCCAGTATCAAGCTTGATGTGTATGGGATAATTAGTGATGCCTTGCTTTTCGGCTGACTTAATCAAAGCTTCGAGCAATTGAAAGCTATAAACTTCCGGTTCGAGTTTGTAGTCGAAAAGAGTTTTGAAAGCTGTCATCTCCGGATTCATGACGATAATGGACGAAGTGATGCCAGCCTTGCGAAGGTCTGAACCTTCGTCAGCGACAGCAACAGCCAGATAGTCCACCCGATGTTCCTGCAGTGTCTTGGCTATCTCATAGGAGCCTGCACCATAGGCCGAAGCCTTCACCATGCACACCACCTTTGTGTCGGGCATAAGGAAGCTGCGGTAATAATTCAGGTTATCGACCATCGCATTCAGGTTGATTTCGAGAATAGTCTCATGCGCTTTCAGCTCCAGTTGCTCTGACACCTCGTCAAAATAGAACTTACGCGAGCCTTTCACCAGGATGGCTTCATTACGCAAGGAGGCAAAAACATCAGAAGCCAACAGTGAAGCTGTGTCGGGGAAAAAATATTTCTCCATCGTGAAGCGTGCGGCAGCTGCCGATATTTCAGGCCCCACTCCGATAATCTTCTCCACTCCGCGGCTTTGCACCAGTTGTGCCACTTTACGATACAAAAACGTGGCGCTTTGCCCTGTCTCCAGGATATCAGACAGAATAAGTGTCCGCTTACGGTCTTTCGTGTCGGCACGACGCCCCATGAAATCGAGAGCTATGTCGAGCGAAGCGATGTCTGAATTATAGCTGTCGTTGATGAGAATGCAATTGTTCTTGCCTTCCTTCACCTCCAGGCGCATGGCCACCGGTTCCAGCCGTGCCATGCGGGTTGCAATGTCTTCGGGTAAAATCATCAGATAAAGGCATACAGCCAGGCAGTTGAGAGAGTTCTCCACAGAAGCGTTGTCAATGAAAGGGATGCGATAGCTGTTTTCCATGCCCAGATAGCGATATTTCACCGTGGTGCCGGTATCGTCTTTCTTTATGGAACGGATATAGAGAGGCTTCTCATCATCTTTCTGCGACCAGGCAATCTCACGTGCCGAAGGAATGGTCTTGGCCACGCAGTCGCATATCAGCTCGTCGTCACCATTATATATAATGACATCACAATCCTTAAAGAGCGACAGTTTCTCACTACATTTGTCTTGCAGGGAAAAGAAGTTTTCCTGATGGGCCCCACCGATGTTGGTCAGCACACCGATAGTCGGGTTGATGATGGTGCGCAGAGCATCCATCTCGCCCATCTCGGAGATGCCGGCCTCAAAGATACCCACCTGCGTATCCTCATTCATAAGCCACACGGATAACGGCACTCCGATTTGCGAATTATAGCTCCGCGGCGAACGTGTCACCGTCTTATCCGGAGAAATAAGTTGATAGAGCCATTCTTTGACCACCGTTTTACCGTTGCTGCCGGTAATGCCCACCACAGGGATGTCAAACTCCTTGCGGTGCAACTCTGCAAGATGTTGCAAGGCTTTGAGCGGACTGGACACACGCAGGAAGTTTGCCCCTGGAAAGTTTTCGATAGGCCCGGGTAGCGTGTTCACGACAAAGTTGCGCACTCCACGATTATATAAGTCACATATATATTTATGTCCATCATTGCGTTTTGAACTTAAAGCGAAAAACAAGGTCTCCTCCGGGAAACACAACGAACGGCTGTCAGTGAGAATCCAATCAATGCTTGCTTTCTTGTTTCCAAATCTTTCCGCCCCGATTTGACGGGTTATTGCTTCAATCGTGTACGACATAGTTCCAATTCCTTTTGGAAGTCTAAGGTCGGACATTTTTCCATAAGCCGACCTATCTTTAACGTTATTTGGGTTAAAAAGTTTCTATATTGAGGCGAGTCTGAATGAAAAGGGCGATGGGCCAAATCACGTGAGACGGACAGGCATTCAGCCATCAGGGTTCGTGTATCTTTCGTCAAATAGGATTGGCAAAAGCATTCCCAGATATAGTCCACGGCCAAAGCGGAGGGATGCAGCATATCATCAGCATAAAAACGGTAGTCACGCAACTCGTCCAGCAAGATTTCATAAGCAGGAAAGTAGTGACAATTCGAATCACTTCGGCAAAGTTTATCAACTGCCAACAACAATGAAGACTTGCTCAACTGACTGGCATGAAACCCGTCACGGGCATAGCGAATGGGGCTCACCGTGAACAGAATCTGCAACTTCGGATTGACCTCCTTCAAACGGGAAATGGCATAGCCCAAAGCATCCAATATGTCACAAGGGTCTTGTAATTCACGGACAAATTGCTTTTCTGGCAACTTATGGCAGTTGGCCACCGCATCCTTGAAAGTATGACCATCATGAACATTCTTCTTCCCGTCTTTAAAAAAATACACATAGGCCGTTCCCAACGTAATCAGCAAGCAGTCGAGCTTCGGCAATGCATCAATGGCTGCCTGCAATCGCTCATTTATCTGGCGAATGCACTCCCCCTTGGTGGGCGCGGAGAAACGTGAGTGATGCATGAAGCTATGCCACCACCCGTCGGCAGTCGACAACAATTCCGGTGAATCCTCATCATACAGACACCCCTCGACCATCGTACATATTGCTCTGGCGATGGAGAAGGGATTATACAGTGTACCGAAAGGATTGACGTCACAGGCAAACTTGGCGTGTGTCAAGTGTTCACCTATACTATCAGAGAAACATGACCCTAACGACATCAAACGACTCGAATAGTCTATTGACAAAGATGTTCCTCGGGGCAATTCCACTTTCGTTGCTAAGTTTATCATCTGGCCTCTGTTCTAAAAATGCAACGCAAAAATACACATCTTAGAGAGTATTTATATAATTTTGCCGATTATTATTAACGAACCTATATGCCAATGAGTAAGGAACATACATACAAGCTACTTGACAAGATACACTATCCGGAAGACTTGCGCCGACTTTCTCTTACCCAATTGCCTGAGGTGTGCCGCGAACTGCGACAAGACATCATCGACGAAGTCTCGTGCAACCCCGGACATTTCGCCGCCAGCTTAGGCGTAGTGGAACTGACTGTAGCCTTGCATTATGTCTACAACACACCCTACGACCGTTTGGTGTGGGACGTCGGCCACCAGGCTTACGGACACAAGATACTCACCGGACGAAAAGAGCTGTTCTCCACCAACCGCAAATACAAAGGTATCCGCCCTTTCCCCTCTCCTGAAGAAAGTGAATATGACACCTTCGCATGCGGACACGCCTCCAATTCCATCTCTGCCGCGCTCGGCATGGCTGTGAGTGCCCGTCTGCAAGGCGAGAACGACCGTCACATCGTGGCCATCATCGGCGACGGCTCCATGAGCGGCGGACTGGCATTTGAGGGACTCAACAACGCCTCAACCACTCCAAACGACTTGCTCATCATCCTCAACGACAACGATATGTCCATAGAACGCAGTGTGGGAGGCATGAGACAATACCTGCTCACACTGAACACCTCCGACAAGTATAACCGACTCCGCTTCCGACTCTCCAAGATATTCGAAAACCTGGGGCTGCTCAACGAAAAAACACGCAAGAGCATCATCCGCTTCAACAACAGCCTGAAATCTGTCCTCTCCAAACAGCAGAACATCTTCGAAGGCATGAACATACGCTACTTCGGGCCTGTAGACGGACACAACGTCGTTGAACTCGTACGCACACTGCGCACGCTGAAATGCATGAAAGGGCCGAAGCTTCTCCACATCCACACCGTGAAGGGACGGGGATATGCCCCGGCCGAGAAAGAAGCCACCATCTGGCACGCACCAGGACGCTTTGACCCCAAGACAGGCAAACGGCTGGCGGAAAGCACAGACGGACTGCCTCCCTTGTTCCAACAAGTGTTTGGAGAAACACTCGTCGAACTGGCCCGGCAAAACGAGCGCATTGTGGGCGTCACTCCCGCCATGCCAAGCGGATGTTCCATGAACCTGTTGATGGAAGCCATGCCCGACCGGGCTTTTGACGTGGGCATTGCCGAGGGACACGCCGTGACCTTCTCCGGCGGCATGGCCAAGGAAGGACTGCTGCCTTTCTGCAACATCTACTCGTCGTTCATGCAAAGGGCCTACGACAATATTATTCACGACGTGGCTCTGCTGCGCCTCAATGTCGTGCTGTGTCTGGATCGTGCAGGATTGGTGGGTGAAGACGGTCCGACACACCACGGGATTTTCGACATGGCCTACCTGCGCCCCATCCCCAACCTGACCATCGCTGCTCCCTATGACGAACGGGAACTGCGCCGCCTGATGTACACAGCCCAACTGCCCGACCAAGGGCCTTTCGTCATCCGCTATCCGCGCGGACGGGGGCGACTCATCGACTGGCGTTGCCCGCTGGAAGCTGTCGAAGTGGGACGCGGACGCCGTCTGAAAGAGGGTCGCGACCTGGCCGTGCTCAGCATCGGCACGATAGGCAACACGGCAGCCGATGCCATTGCTGAGGCAGAAAAGGCCTTGCCCGGCACAAGCATCGCCCACTATGACCTGCGTTTCGTCAAACCACTCGATACGACTTTGCTGGAAGAGGTGGCCACACACTTCACCCGCATCGTGACCGTGGAAGACGGCATCCTGGAAGGAGGCGTGGGAAGCGCCGTGCTGGAATACATGGCCAACCACGGACACACGCCACGCATCCGCCGCATCGGCATCCCCGACCAGTTTGTCGAGCACGGAGCTGTCGACATCCTGCACCATCTGTGTGGCACAGACAAGGAAGGCATTCTCCGCACCCTGCTTGAGGAACTGGGCACTTTCACACACGCATAGCCCGGCAACCTGCATTCTCAACCAGACAAATTCCCAAACGACACGGCTTACACACCGCATAGAGGGCCGGCAAACACGGTCTCCTTTCCGCCCATACCTACCCTCCTTTCCGCCCGTGAGCGGAAAGGAGGCCGCTTCTGACCGCCATCCATACTCAAACGAAAGCCCCCAAAAGACGCGAAGACACAGAGTTCAAGCATCACTGACACTTTATTTCCTCTGTGCCTCCGCGTCTTTTAACATCACCCTTTCCGGAACAAACCGAAACCGGAGATAATTGCCTTAACAGGGCTTATTTCAGATATGTAAGAAAAAAGCTCTCAATCTTGTCAAACGGAATCTTTTCCAGATTGTCATACAAATCCGTATGGCTGGCACCGGGCACAATCAGCAGCTCTTTGTTGTCGCCATTCAACTGCTTGTAGGTGTCCTCGCTGAAATAGCGCGAATGGGCTTTCTCACCGTGAACAAGCAACACGGCACTGCGAATTTCTCCGGCATAAGCAAGCAGGGGCATGTTGAGGAATGAGAGAGACGACGTCTTATTCCAACCATCATTCGAGTTTAGAGAACGCTTGTGGTAGCCACGTGGCGTTTTGTAGTAAGCATAGTAGTCCTTCACAAACTGCGGAGCGTCGGCAGGAAGCGGGTCGACCACACCTCCGGCAAGTGCATACGTACCGTTGCGGTAGTCCTCCGTGCGTTGGGCATTGAGTTGTTCGCGAAGAGCATGACGCGCATCGGCATTGTCGGCTGCGTCGAAATAACCATTGGCCGTCACACGACTCATGTCATACATCGTCGAAGCCACCGCAGCCTTGATGCGGGTGTCAATGGCCGCAGCATTGACCGCCAGGCCTCCCCAGCCGCAGATGCCCAAAATGCCAATGCACTCAGGGTCGACATCGGCACGGGTTGAAAGATAGTCAACTGCTGCACAGAAATCTTCCGTGTTGATGTCCGGCGAAGCCACATAACGAGGTTGTCCGCCACTTTCACCGGTGAAAGAAGGGTCGAACGCAATGGTCAGAAAACCACGTTCAGCCAACATCTGGGCATACAAGCCCGAAGCCTGCTCCTTCACAGCCCCGAACGGGCCGCTGATGGCTATGGCAGGCAATTTCCCGCCCTCTGCATTCTTCGGGACATACAAATCGGCAGCCAGCGTGATGCCGTAACGGTTGTGGAAAGTAATCTTGCTATGAATTACTTTGTCGCTTTGCGGGAACACCTTGTCCCACTCCTGTGTTAGATTCAGTTTTTCTTCCATAAAGCTATTTACATTGTTAGAATTGTCTTGTGCGCGCAGGCCTCCTACGCCGCAAGTGCAGGCCAGCAGGGCCAGACAAAGGGTTGTAAAATGAAGTTTCATTGCATATTTATTTTAGGGAGAATACATCTCAACCACACGGAGTCTTTACCTATCCGCTCCACCGTGTCCGGTCGTAACAGAGTCGTGGGATAGGACGAGTCGTCAATGCCGTCGAATACCGCAGTCATGACTTTCCGTCCATCGACCGGCGACATCATGTGACATACTTCGTAAGGTTTCACAGTCAAGTAAGAATATTAATGGTTACAATGCAAAAGTAACACAAAAGCCCCACAGCGGCATTGCTGTGAGGCTCAAAGATTATTGCTGAAAAGGTCAATTCACATCCGGTGTTCAACGGATGAAATTCGTCCGAATGATCGGTTCACGCTCCGGTCTCGGCAGACCGCTGTTCTTCAAACTTTTCAGCATCCAGGCCATGTTGTGACCCAGCGTGCGCATGGTCTGCATGCCTTCGGCATCCTGCACGGCCTCTCCCGACAGACATCCGTGCACACTGTTCCAATACTGCGACGACACGATGGGCATGTTTGTAATCGTA
>CAZOKL010000026.1:0-25180 GCA_964580305.1 uncultured Bacteroides sp. | reverse complement strand
AAAACTTTCCGGTGAAGCATAAGCGAGGCCGCAAACTGAACTGTGTCAGCAAAGAGTGAAACATTAACTTTGCTGACACAGTTTTTTTATGAAAGAAGAACATCAGACGGATGACTGTCATAACGGAAAGACGCACTTCAAAAAGCATTGACAGTAACGCCCCTTGTCTTATCAAAATGTAAATAATTATCAACACGCCGACAGCCTCTGTCCGCCCCCGATTTCCCGTCGGGGACAAACGGCATCCTCGTCGGGGACAAACGAGGCTGTCGTGGGGGACAAACGAGGTGGTCGTCGGGGACAAACGAGACCCTCGTCGGGGACAAACGGCAACGCATTGACAGACAGCAGATTGTGACGACGCCCAAAAGCGTGCGCAGAGAAGGGGAGAAACGGGCGGTTGTATGGAAAAATTTAAATCAAAAAAACTCCGGATGCACAGCTTGCCGTTTGTGGCGGGTGTGCATCCGGAGATTCCGTTTGCAGGGTGTGCATGCCGTCATCACCCCTCACGTCCAGACTTCGTCATATTGTTATTTCTCCGGAGATGGGAGTGTTCATGCGATAGCGCACTTCATGCGGACTCATGCCGTGACCTAATAGGAACATGAGTTTCGTGAGAGCTGATTCCACAGTGCTGTCGTGTCCGCTGATGACGCCGGCTTCGCGCAGATGTATGCCTGTCTCATATCGTTCCATTTCCACTGTGCCGGCCAGGCATTGGCTGATGTTCACGACGATGATGCCACGGCTGACAGCATCCTTTAACAGTTTGATGAACCATTCCTTCTGGGGAGCATTCCCTGAACCAAAGGTCTTTAAGACCACAGCTTTCAGGCCGGGAATGTTTAAAATATGTGCCACCATGTTTTCTTGCAGGCCCGGAAACAGAGTCATGATGAGTACGTTGGTGTCAAACAGATAGTGTGGTTTGAGAGGAAGTGACATATCGGCCTTGCGGATGCACCCTTCGTTGAAATTAATGTGTATGCCTGCGGTGGCCAGTTCTGGATAGTTGAACGAACAGAATGCATTGAAGTGTTCGGCATTGATTTTGGTTGTCCGATTGCCGCGAAGCAGGTGATTCTCGAAAAAAATGCAGACCTCTGGCACAATGGCTGTGCCGTCCGGATGCTTGGCTGCGGCAATTTCGATGGCGGTAATCAGGTTTTCACGCGCATCTGTCCGGAGCATGCCGATGGGGAGCTGGCTGCCTGTGAGAATGACAGGCTTGGCCAGGTTCTCAAGCATGAAGCTCAAAGCCGACGCCGTAAACGACATGGTGTCCGTGCCATGCAGGATGACAAAGCCATCATAGCGTTCATAGTTATAATGAATGATGCGGACAATTTTGGTCCACAAGGATGGTTCCATGTCAGAGGAATCAATGGGAGGGTTAAACTGGTAGGAGTCGATGCGGTAGTCGAACAGGTTGAGTTCTGGAACATGCTGGCGCAGATGGTCGAAGTTAAACGTCTCTAATGTCCCGTTGTCCGGGTTTTGAATCATACCGATCGTACCGCCGGTATATATGATGAGTACAGAGGTCTGTCTGGAGTGTATCATATTGACAATTTAAATCGTAGCACAAAGATAGCTCATTTTCCTTTAGACTATAATGTAGTAGGCGGAAAAATAGCATTTTGTTTGCTTTTTTAAGGCTTTTCACAACTTTCTTACAGATTTTCTGTCTGCATGTGTGTGGCATTCTGTCGCATGGCGAAGGGGATTCTGTTTGCGGAGGAGAGGGAAAAGGCTTATTTTTGAAGCAAAATCACTACGCTGTGAATCCTTGTAAATGCACGTATATGTCCCCGCTGGGGGAGATGGTGATGACGGCTGAGGACGGATGCCTGACGGGACTGTGGTTTGTCGGGCAGAGGCATCATGACGCACGTGTGCCCCACAGTTGTGCAGACGCTGACTTGCCCGTCTTCGAACAGACACGCCAATGGCTCGACACGTATTTCGCCGGCCGACGGCCACAAGGCCGCCCCGAAATCCGGCTGTGCGGCACTCCCTTCCGGCGCGAGGTGTGGAACATATTGCTCTCCATCCCTTACGGCCGCACTGTGACCTATAAAGACATTGCGCACGTGCTGGCACGACGTTGGGGCTTGTCCTCGATGTCGGCGCAGGCCGTCGGGGGTGCCGTCGGGCATAATCCCGTCAGCATCATCGTTCCTTGCCACCGCGTGTTGGGGAGCAACGGCACACTGACCGGCTATGCGGGAGGCATCTCCCGGAAGGCTAGCCTGCTGGAGCTGGAGGGCATCCGCCTTCCTCAGTCATGACGGAGCCGTTCATACAGCGCCTCAATGGCTTTCCCTGCGTCACCTTTATGGGCTTCCAACAGTTCCACGAACCGGCTGCCTATGATGCAACCTGAGGAGTGTGCCGTGGCGGTCTCGTATGTCTGCCTGTTCGAGATGCCGAAACCTATGAGGCGAGGGTTGCGCAGGTGCATGTCTTCTATGCGACGAAAATATTCTTGTCGTCGCTCATCAAAGTCCTTTTGTGCCCCGGTGACGGATGCCGACGACACAATGTACAGGAATCCGTCCGTGTTGGCATCGAGCAGACGCACACGCTCTTCGCTTGTTTCGGGCGTTATGAGCATGATGAAGCGCAGGTCATAACGTTCTGCAATGGGGCGGTATTCCTGCATGTATTCGTCAAAGGGCAGGTCTGGGATGATGACACCATCAATGCCACAGGCATTGCAGTCGCGGCAGAAACGCTCAAAGCCATATTGCATGATGGGATTCAAATAGCCCATAAGCACAAGGGGTATGCTCACGCCTGCCTGACGGATGCCGGACAACTGCCCCATGAGCCGCGAGAGGGTCATGCCCCCCCGCAGAGCGCGGGTGGATGCCTCCTGAATGACGCGCCCGTCGGCCAGGGGGTCACTGAAGGGGATGCCTATCTCCACCATGTCAACCCCGTGGGCTTCGAGGGTGCGGATGACGTTGACAGTGCCGTCGGGGTCGGGAGTGCCGGCACAAAAGTAAATGGACAACACCGGCTCCTGCCGGTTCTGAAAGAGTTTGTTTATGCGGTTCATTGATGTAAAGCTTTAAATTGTTTGATAAATACTTGCAGGGCAGAGGCGTCTTTCATGCCAGGCGACGTCTCGAAACCACTGTTGAGGTCGATGCCGGCCCACAGGGGGTGGGCAAATGATGACAGGGCCTCCAGGCTGTGAGGACCGAGGCCGCCGCTGAGCAGAAAGGGCAACGGCCCGTCATAGGAGCGGAGGATGCCCCAGTCGAACGTGCGGCCAGAGCCGCCATATCCGGGAGTGGGCGTGTCAAAGAGATAATAGCTGCACGCATCGGCATAGGCCCGGGCACGCATCAGGTCCGGCTCGTCATGCACCTGGAAGGCTTTGATGACGGTCAGCCCTGCGTCTTGAAGCAGGCGGCAGTCGGCGGGCGTCTCGTCACCGTGCAGTTGGATGTGGGTCAGACCCAGCTCCTCTACCTTATTATATATATAAGGTATAGGGGCATTGACGAATACTCCGACCCGACGACAACGCGTGGGGAGATACGTCGGGCACGTGCCGATGTGGCGCGGCGAGCGTTCGTAGCAGATGAAACCCATCCAGTCTGCCCCCGTCTGTTCCACATCCATGATGTTTCGCCCCTCACGCATGCCGCACACCTTCACCACCATAGCGCAACTCATGAATGAAGTCAGACAACGTTGCCTCCGGACGGGGCGTCTTCATGAACGCCTCTCCCATGAGGAAACCACGGTAGCCGGCCTCGCGCAGGCGGCACACGGTGTCCGGTCTGGACAGGCCGCTTTCGGCCACGAGCACCTTGTCACGGGGGAGCAGTTCGGCCATGCGGAACGATTGCTCCACGTCTGTGTGAAACGTGCCCAGGCAGCGATTGTTCACGCCCACCATGTCGGCATAGTCATCCACATAGTCCAATTCTTTTTCGTCATGCAGCTCAAGGAGCACCTCCATGCGGAGCTCGTGGGCCAGCTTGCCGAGCGAGCGGCATTCGTCTGCCGGCAGAGCTGCGGCGATGAGCAGAATGGCGTCGGCTCCCACTGCCTTTGCCTGGAACACCTGATAGGGGTCAACGATGAAGTCCTTGCGCAGGATGGGCACATCGACGCGCTGTCGCACCCGGCGAAGGTCAGACAGAGAGCCTCCGAAGTAGGGGCCGTCGGTCAGGACAGACAGGGCCGTTGCACCCTCGCGCGCATAGCCGGTGGCAATGGCTTCGGCATCGGCCCCCTCACGAATCCAGCCCTTTGAGGGCGAACGACGCTTGAATTCGGCAATGATGCCCGTGCTTGACGCTGCCAGGGCGCGGCTCATGCTGCGGCAGGGAGCACACTCTTCCATCATGCCTTCGAGGCGGATGGTTGTCACGGCCGCCTTCTGTTCGGCCACTTCACGGCGTTTGGCGGCAATGATTTCGGTCAGGATGTCGGTTTTCATACGTGCTGATTAACTGTTAAGTTCGACAAAACGGCGGAACACCTCCAGGGCGCGGCCGCTTTCAAGCGACACACGTGCCTGCTCGATGCACTCTTCAATGGGCTTCAGTGGCTCTATGGCCTGGATTGCAAACGAGGCGTTGATGAGCACACAGTCGTGCTGGGCGGGTGTCGCCCGGTTCATGAGCACGTCATCAAAGATGCGTGAGGCCTCCTCGGGCGTGTCGCCACCCCACAGGTCTTCGCGGGCGACGGTCGTAAAGCCCAGTTCCGAGGGGCGGTAGATTGCCTCATAATCGCGCGTAACCACCTTGAACTCATCCGTCAAAGATATCTCGTCATAGCCGTCAAGGTTATTGACCACGGCAAATCCCATGCCGAGGCGTTCAAGCACGGTTGTGTAGAGACGCATCTGCTCCAGGTTTGCCACACCCAGTAACTGGTAGGCCGGCAGGCAAGGATTTACGAGGGGACCGAGCAAGTTAAACAGGGTGCGCACGGCTAACGACCGGCGCACGCCGGCCACGGTCTTCATGGCAGGGTTGAACAGTGGGGCATGCATGTAGACCATGCCGCATCCTTCCATCGAACGACGCAGCGAGTCATTGTCGTTCGTGAAGCGGATGCCGTGGCGTTCCATTACGTTGCTGGCCCCGCTGACCGACGAGGCACCATAGTTGCCATGCTTGGCGACGGGGTATCCGGCCCCGGCCACGACGAAACAGGCACAGGTGGAAATGTTGAACGTGTTCTTACCGTCGCCCCCTGTGCCCACGATGTCGATGGGGCGATAGTCGGACAAGTCCACTCTGACGCGCGTTTCGAGCAGGGCTTCCCTGAAGCCTGTCAGCTCCTCGGCCGTGACGCTGCGCATCCTGAACACGGTGAGCAGGGCGGCCAGCTGCGATTCGTTGCACTCACCGCTCGTGATGCGGCCCATGAGCAGTCGGGCTTCGTCGTGCGTCAGGGTGGCATGTTGGAATAATCGATTCAGTATCTCTTTCATAATCAGTCTGTGAGTTTAATGGTTTAACCAGTTGCGTAAGATGACGTCGCCCTGCGGCGTAAGCACCGACTCCGGGTGGAACTGTAGCCCTCGCACGTCGAGCGAGCGGTGACGGAGTGCCATGATGTGCCCCTCGGGGCTGGTGGCCGTCACCTCAAGGCACGGGGGCAGTGCGTCATGGCTCACCACCCAAGAGTGGTAGCGTCCCACGGCAATCTCCGCCGGAAGCCCGCTGAAGAGGTATTCGTCCGGCGAGAGGCTGACGCTGGTCTGCACTCCGTGAAACACTGACGACAGGTTTGTGAGCTGCGCACCATAGGCCTCACCGATGGCCTGTTCGCCAAGGCAGATGCCAAGAATGGGTTTCCGTCCGGCATAGGTGCGGATGACGTCGAGAAGGAGTCCCGCCTCTTCGGGCACTCCCGGCCCGGGCGAGAGGAGCAGCTTGTCGGCCTCTTCCAGCTCCTCCATGCGGAACTGGTCGTTTCGGAGCACACGTGTTTCGGCTCCGAGTGCCTTCACTGCATGGTCAAGGTTGTAGGTGAAGGAGTCATAGTTGTCAATGATGATGATTTTCATTTCTTGCTGTTCTTTGTTCGTTCGTAATGTTAGTTTTGATGGGGTGCGTACCCAGGTAGGCTAAGATACGTACTGAGGGTACCTAAGATACGTACTTAGGGTGCCTAAGTTACGTACTTAGGGTGGCAGGGGTACGTAGCCGTTTCGTCACGCTCCGCATCACATGGTTTCTGCCAGCATGATGGCCTTGCGAAGAGCCCCGAGCTTATTGTTCACCTCTTGCAGTTCGTCCTCCACTCGGCTGGCGGCCACGATGCCACCACCTGCCTGGAACCACAGCTCGTGGTTGCGACTGACGAAGGTTCGGATGGTGATGGCCTGGTTGAGCGACCCGTCCAGACCGATGAACCCCACGCAGCCGCCGTAGGCTCCCCTGCTGTGTGGTTCCAGCTCACTGATAATCTGCATGGCTCTCACCTTCGGGGCGCCGCTCAGTGTGCCTGCGGGGAAGCTGCGCACGAGTGCCTCCACGGCGTCGCACCCCTCGGAGAGCGTCCCGCTTACGCGGCTGACCAAGTGGATGACGTGACTGTAGAGTTGTGCCTCCTTGTAGAACTCCACATGCACTCCGTGGCATACGCGGCTGAGGTCGTTACGTGCCAGATCCACCAACATAGTGTGTTCCGCGTTCTCTTTGGGGTCGGCCAACAGGGCCTCCACTGCGGCCTTGTCGGCCTCCGGTTCGCCTCTGCGTCGCGTTGTCCCCGCAATGGGGTCAATGCTGGCCTGCGTGCCAGTGACCTTGCAGTGCGTCTCGGGCGAGGAACCAATCAGGCGGAAGCCCCCGAAGTCCATATAGAAAAGGTAGGGCGAAGGGTTGATGCTCCGCAGTGCCCTGTAGAGGGTGAAGTCGTCGCCCCGGTAGCGCTGCACGAAGCGTCGCGAGAGCACCACCTGAAACACGTCGCCTCTGAGGCAGTGGGCTATGCCCCGACGGATGTTCGCCCGGTGCTCGTCGTCGGTCAGTGTGCTGACCGTTGGCCCCTCGGCCCGGAAGTGATAAAGGGTGAAGTTGCGGTCGTTCACCGTTCGGTCCAGTTCGTCCAGGTGGTCGGTCTCGCCCTCGGCCGTAAGCTCCACGAGGGTCATCTCGCTTCGGAAGTCGTTGAAGACGATGACATAGCGGTAGAGAATGTAGAGCATGTCCGGAGCGTCGTTCTTCGCCTCCCGGCTGTCGGGTATGTCAATCGGCTCGAAATAGCGCACGGCATTGAATGACATGTAGCCATACAACCCGCAGTAGCGTGCAAACTCCCCGTCCACATGGAAGCTCGCCAGGAAACTGCGCAGTGCATCCTCGGCACGGAAGTTGCCGTCAATCGGCTTCTCTTGGCGGCTCCCGTCGGGATAGGAGAAAACAGCCATGCCGTGGTTGATGCTGACCGAAGCGATGGGATTGAGGCAGATGAACGAACGGTTGTGCTCCGGGCCGTGATAGTCGGAGCTTTCCATCAGTGCGCTTTGTGGAAAGAGGTCGCGCACCTTGAGATATGTCTCCACGGGCGTGTGCAGGTCGCCCGCGATGGCTTTGTGTGTGGTGTGGTAAGTAAAAGTCTTCATGATGCAGATTGATTAGACATGTGAGCCAGATAGGTTTCAATATCCTTGTCGCCTCGTCCCGACACGGTCAGCACGACAATGTCGGTCGGTCGGAACTTCATTTTGGCCAGTGCGCCGAGTGCGTGGGCCGACTCCAGGGCCGGAATGATGCCCTCCATGCGGGTGAGTTCAAATGCGGCGCGTAGTGCTTCGTCGTCGGTTATGGCCATGACGGTGGCACGTTGGCGGGAGGCCAGGTTTGCGTGCAGTGGTCCGATGCCCGGATAATCCAGCCCTGCCGAGATGGAGTAGGGTTCGAGCACCTGTCCGTCCGCATCCTGTATGATGAGCGTCTTGGAGCCATGCAGCACGCCCGGGCGGCCGAGGCTGATTGTGGCTGCCGATTGTCCCGTCTCCACACCGAGGCCTCCTGCCTCGGCCAGTATGATTTTCACCCTTTCGTCGTCAAGATAGTGGTAGATGGTTCCGGCTGCATTGCTCCCGCCTCCGATGCAGGCCATGAGATAGTCCGGATAGTCGCGCCCCTCGTGTTCGAGCAGTTGCTTCTTGATTTCCTCACTGATGACCGACTGGAGCCGTGCCACGAGGTCGGGATACGGGTGCGGACCTACCGTCGAGCCGATGATGTAGTACGTATCCTCCGGATGGCAGCACCAGTCGCGTATGGCCTCATTGGTGGCGTCCTTGAGGGTCATGTTGCCAGAGGTCACGGGTCGAACGGTCGCTCCCAGCATCTTCATGCGTTCCACATTGACATGCTGCCGCTCTACGTCCGTTTTTCCCATGTAGACAATACACTCCAGCCCGAGCAGAGAACACACCGTAGCCGTGGCCACTCCGTGCTGGCCTGCGCCTGTCTCGGCGATGATGCGGCGCTTGCCCATACGCTTTGCCAGCAAGGCTTGCCCGATGGCGTTGTTTATCTTGTGTGCTCCGGTGTGATTGAGATCCTCCCGTTTCAGGTAGAGTTTGCAACCGTAGCGTTCCGACATCCGTTTGGCCAGGTAGAGAGGCGAGGGCCGACCGACGTAGTCTCGCAGCAGCAGGGCAAATTCCTCCTTGAACGAGGGGCTGTCGAGCACCTGCCGGTAGGTGTTTCTCAGCTCGGTGATGCATCCTTGCAATATTTCCGGGATGTAAGCTCCTCCGAAGTCTCCGTAGTAGCCTTTCTGATTGACTTGATACGTGTTCATAGTGTATGTGTGTTTAGTTTGTTTGTTAATCCGTTTGGGTGTAAAACGGAAGCGGGCTGCCGTAAGTACGACAGCCCGCTTCCTTTCTAAGTGTTTATCTTTTCAAATACATACGCGAGGCCTTGCTCCCTTACGACTACTGGAGTTGTAAGCAGCGCCACCACCAATATGTATTCTTCATTGACTTCATCGTTTGCTTTTGTATTTAAGTATTTGTCGGGTGCAAAGGTATGCCTTTTTGCTATACTTCCAAACAAATGCCTGACTTTTTTTCGTCAAACATCCGTTTTTTCTTTCGTTCCATATCATAAGGTGAGCACACGGAACGTGGCGTTTTCCATGCGGTTAATGTCTTTCATCGGCACATGTGTGGCAACCGAGCGGATGGCCCTGCCGAACAGTCCGTGGCTGACGGCAAGCACCGTCTGCCCCTCATAGTGTTCCTTGATGTATTGGAGAAACTGGTCAGCACGTGCCAGCAAGTGCTCGATGCTTTCCACGTCGGGTGGAAAGGCGGTGTGCTGCACGTCGTCGATGCACTTTCCTGTGAAACTGCCCCAGTCACGCTCACGGAGCAAATCAAGATAGACTATCGGGAGATGACGGTCTTCCGTCAAGATGCACGCCGAGTCGACACACCGCCGGAGGTCGCTGCACACGACGGAGTCGAAGTTCACGTCCGCAAGTTGGTCGTGCAAAGCACGCAACTGTTCGATGCCCCGTTCCGAGAGCGTGCCGGGCAAGTGTCCCTGGAGGATGTGTGCGATATTCTCCTCCGTTTCGCCGTGTCTTACTAAGTAAAGAGTTATCATAGGCTTTCTGTTGAATACGCTGCAAAAGTAAAACATTCATGAGAGATAGTTCAATGAAATACCGTATTTTTGTTTCTAACCTTATAACTGTCGGAGTGGAGTGCTTTCTTGTTTTTTCATTTGCCGAAGTGTTTTTTTGCACGTGAAAAGAATTTATCTCCGAAACTTATTACCTTTGTTGCTAACCAAAGATTGATAATACGATGAAAATAACATTCCATATTCATTATCGAACGGTGTGGGGGGAGGAACTGAAAGTGATGCTTCCTGACAAGAATGTGAATCTCTGCACCTATGACGGCTATCTCTGGGCCGGAGAGACCGAGCTCCCGGAATCTCGTCAGCCTATACCCTATTATTATGCAGTGTTTATTGCTGGCAAGTGTGTTCGCACGGAGTGGCACGTGCAGCCTCACTGCATCGTGTCGAAAGGAGGAGGAACCTGCCGTTTGTTTGACGACTGGCGAGACATCCCTCAGGAATCCTATTTTTTCACTTCGGCCTTCGAACGGGAACAAGGCGGGTTGGTGCCGTGTCCTGAGGTGGACGGTGGAAAACGTATGCTTTTCTTCCGGGCAACGTGCTCGATGTTGCCTTCATCCGAACATCAGATAAAGATGGTCGGCAGTCTGGATGCTTTGGGAGGGTGGAATCCGTGGCAGGCTCTGCCAATGCATCAGGTGATGCTTCATCAATGGGTGGGGCTGGTTCCAGCCGATACCCTGTCAGTGCCATTTGAATACAAGTTCATTGCTGTGGGGCCGGATGACAGTGTCTGTTGGGAGACGGGCAACAACCGTCAGTGGCAATATTTGCCCGTGCAGGGAGAGTGTTTGGTTATGCCGGAGGCTGATTTGTATTTCGGACAGCCTTCTCTGCGTCTGGCGGGGACAGCCATTCCGCTTTTCTCGCTCCGTTCAGAACAGAGTTTTGGCGTAGGCGACTTCGGTGATTTGAAGCGTTTCATCGAATGGGCTGTGCTGACTCGGCAAAAGGCGGTGCAAATACTCCCCATCAATGATTCCACGGCTACTCATTATTGGACAGACTCTTATCCCTACAAGAGCATTTCCGTCTATGCTCTGCATCCCATGTATATGGATTTGAACCAGTTGGGTGCGTTGCCTGATGCCGACCAGCAGCTGGCCTTCGAGCGGTTGCGTGTGGAGCTGAATTCCTTTCCGGACATGGACTATGAGCGGGTGAACCACGCCAAGTGGAAATACATCCGGCTGAAGTATGAGGAGGAAGGAGAGGCTGTGTTCGGTACGGAAGCATTCCGGACGTTTTTCAATCGTAATGCAGAGTGGTTGCGCCCGTATGCTGCTTTCTGCTATTTGCGTGACAAGTTTGGTACGCCAGACTTCTCGGCTTGGGAGGAATATGCCGCCTATGACCCTGCAGCCGTCTGCAAGTTGTGTGACACCAACAGTGCGACTTATAAAGAAATTGCATTCTTCTATTATATGCAATTCCAGCTCCATCGGCAACTACTGGCCGTTAGTGACTATGCACGTGCCAGGGGAGTCATCCTGAAAGGTGATATCCCCATCGGGGTGAGCCGTTACAGTGTGGAGACATGGACGGAACCGCACTATTTCCACCTGAACGGACAGGCCGGAGCACCGCCCGACCCGTTCTCCTCCAACGGACAGAATTGGGGATTCCCCACTTATGATTGGGAACGCATGGCGCAGGATGGCTATCGCTGGTGGCAACGCCGGTTCGACAAAATGGCCGAGTATTTCACGGCATATCGCATCGACCACATCCTGGGCTTTTTCCGCATTTGGGAAATCCCGTCGCATGCCGTGCACGGATTGTTGGGGCAGTTTGCACCGGCATTGCCTCTATCACCGCAGGAAATAGAGAGTTTCGGGCTGACGTTTCGCGAAGAACTGTTCACCCATCCGTATATTGACGACGAACTTCTGTCACGCACTTTTGGCAATGACGCCATCGTGGTGAAGGAACACTTTGTGCGTCCCATCGGGAACGGACGCTATGAGATGCGGCCGGAATTTGCTACCCAACGCCAGGTGGAGGCATACTTCGCCTCTAAGAACGAACCGCACGACATACGTCTTCGCGACGGGCTCTATGCCCTCATCAGTAATGTGCTTTTCTTGCGTGACCATTGGCAGCCTAACCGCTTCCATCCGCGCATCATGGCGCATGACGACTACTTCTATACTCGGCTCAGCCGACGGGAGAAGGATGCCTTCGCCCGCCTGCATCATCATTTCTATTATGAGCGGCACAACGACTTCTGGTATCGCGAGGCGATGAAGAAGTTGCCCATGTTGACGCAGTGTACACCGATGCTGGCCTGTGGGGAAGACTTGGGCATGATTCCCGCCTGTGTGCCGTGGGTGATGAACGATTTGCACATCCTGAGCCTTGAAATAGAGCGCATGCCCAAGGACTTAGGTTATAAGTTCGCTCCCATCGAACACTATCCCTACACGTCGGTGTGTACACTCTCTACCCATGACATGAGCACCCTGCGCGGATGGTGGCGCGAGACGCCGGCCTTGACGTGTGACTATTGGCACGACGTGTTGAAACGCTCTGGCGACGCCCCGGCCGATGCCGACGGCGACGTGTGCCGCGACGTGTTGGCACGGCAATTGGCCTCGCCCTCCATGCTGTGCATCCTGAGTTGGCAAGACTGGCTTTCCATTGACGAAGGCCTGCGTTGCCCCGACATCGAGCGCGAGCGCATCAATGTGCCGGCCAATCCGCACAACTACTGGCACTATCGCATGCACCTCACCATTGAGGAACTGATGCGTGCCGACGGGCTGAACGCACAAATCCGCCGTCTGATTGACGAGGCGGGACGTTAAGAAACGAATGCTAACCCATAAACAATAGATATATGAAACGAACAATCCTTTTACTCGCAGTGACTGCCTTCCTTTGGACTGCCTTCCGCACGGAGCTGAACGCGCAGACTGACGCCGTGATTCCTACGGCCGATCAGGTGGGAGCCGCCTGCATGCCCGACACCATCGCACCCATCCATGCCCCCTTCGACATGCCGCAGCTGACGCGCCCTGTCTTTCCGGACTACACCCTCACGCTCACGAAGCGCGAACTGAAGAAAGCCCCGCTGGCTTCTGTCGCCATTCAGCAGGCCATTGACGAGACGAGCAACCGTGGAGGCGGGACAGTCATCGTCCCTGCCGGCGTATGGAACACGGGACGCATCATTCTCAAAAGCAACGTCAACTTGCATCTTGAGGAGGGCGCCGAACTGCACTTCAGCGGTCGCGTGGAGGACTATCTGCCCGTTGTATTCACTCGCAGTGCCGGCATTGAGGGCATGTCGCTCGGCGCATTTATCTATGCCGACGGCCAGCGCAACATCGCCCTCACGGGCAAAGGACGTCTCGTCGGCCCTGAACGCGACTGCGACATTCTGAAGCAGAACATCGGCTACAGCGACTTCGACCAGTATATTGCCTATGACAAACCCGCCACCGAGCGCATCTATGACGGACACGACAGCACCGCCGTCTTCCTGCCTACGTTTATCGGCCCGATTAATTGCAGCAACGTTCTCATTGAGGGCGTCAGCCTTGAGAAGTCGGTCTTTTGGAACATCGTCCCGACCTATTGCGACAGCGTCATCATCCGCGGCGTGACGGTTAACTCCGTCGGCATACCTACGGGCGACGGCATGGACATCGAGTCGTGCCGCAATGTGCTCATCGAATATAACACCCTTGCCACGGGCGACGACTGCTTCACCATCAAGGCCGGACGAGGCATTGACGGACTGCGCGTCAACCGCCCGACGGAGAACGTCGTCCTGCGCTACAACCTTGCCCTCACCGGACACGGCGGCATCACCTGCGGAAGCGAGACGGCCGGCATGATTCGCGACCTTTATGCGCACGACTGTGTGTTCCTCGGCACGGATGTGGGCATCCGTTTCAAGACACGGCGCCCTCGCGGGGGAGGTGGCGAACGCCTTTACTATGAACGCATCCGCATGGAGCTTGATGCCACGGCCATACACTTTGACATGCTTGGGTCGAGTGCCTACGTCGGTGCGCTCTCCGGCCGTGTGCCCATGAAGCGTGACGAGTTCACACCCGTCTATCGCGACGTCTGCATCCGCGACATCATCGTTGAGCGGGCGTCCTGTTTCCTGAAAGTTGCCGGCATACCCGAATCACCGGCCCGCGACGTGCACATTTCCCGCGTTGAGGCGTCGGCCGACAAGCTGCTGCTCATCAATGACATGGACGGCCTCATGCTCAAGGATGCCGTGCTCTGCTCGCCCGACGATGCCGTCGACATCATCGACGGGCGCAACCTGCGCTTCAGCCGCGTGACCTTCCGCACGCCTTCGGGCACCGTCAGCAAGCGCATCGAAGGGCCTCTTTCGGAAAACATACGCTTCACCGACTGCCGCTTCGAGGTGCAACCTTGACGAGCCGGGTGCGGGCGTGATTTACAGACGCGGACGACGCGGATGACACGGAAGGGTTGAAAATCCGTGTCGTCTGCGTCGTTTGCGTTTCTATGTCCCGTTCATGTGTGCCGTCTGTCAGATGCTCTCCCGGCGGACGTAGATGCGGCGCGTGCGGCTGCCCGTTGCTTGCAGGCCCGACTGCGGGTCAGCAGTCAGACGGCGCAGTTCGCGTCCGGCTGTGGTGCGGCTCAGTCCCGTCAGCCGGGCATACGTCTCCGTGTCGAGCCACGGCCGCTGTTCGAGGTGGCGCAGTGCCAGGTCGAGCCGTTCCTGGGGCGTGTAGGGCGAGCGTTTGCGGGTGAACATCTGCGGCGCGCGCACCGGGTGACACTCTTTGTTGAGTTCCGCCACCCAATGCTTGTCCGGACGGAACTTCACGCCGCTCACGCAGATGCTTGAGGCATTGCGCCGCGTCCCACTCCCGTCGGGGTTTTCCCGTTCGCGTCCCTTGCGCAGGGCGAGGCTGAGGCTGAACGTGCCGATGCCGTCAACGTGCACCGTCCGTCCCTCGGCCAGCAGGAGCGTCAGCCCCGAGCGTAGCAGCTCGACGGCGGCTTTCAGCTCAGAGGGGTTGAGCATCGTGTTCTGTGTGGCCACTTGCGCCAGAAGCTTCATGTCGCAGCGTCCCTTGGCAACCATGCGCGGATAGAGCAGCGTCTTGCCCTCTTCGTTGAGGTCGTCCATTTCTTGCATTGTGTATTGTGCTCCCATACCTTTATATTTATTGGTGATTAAATGCTTTTCCGGCTGTGCGCGGAGGCTTTCCGCAGGCGGATTCTCCCGGTGCGGATGCTGCCGCCGGTGCAGGCAGAGGGTGAAACGGTCGTCTGCCCGTCGGACGCCTCTTGCGGAGCCGGGATTGCCTGCCCGGGAATAGTCAAACGGATGCGTCGTATAGTTAAATGCATACGGATGAATTGTTCATTCCGTCTGGAGGCATTGTTCTGTTCACGTCGTGACCTGATTGGTTCACGTCGTGGTTTAGTGTGTTCACGCCGTGGTCTCATTAGTTCACGACGTGAACAGAACTTTTCTTTCGTGCGAAAATAGTTATTTTTCTTAATGGAACAAACTTTCTTTTAAGGGGAAATGTGTTTTGGGTCAATGCCGATGTTTGAGGGGATGCGCTCGTGTGTCTGCCTCCGATGCAGGCAAGCCCGGCTCCGCAGGTGGCGTCCGACGGGCAGACGGTCGGTCAGGCGTCGTCCGTGCCGGCGGTGTCAGAAGCCTTCCCGTCGCGTTGCGGCATCCCGGCGGAGTCGGGGAGGAGGAGTTCGTAGTCGGCAACGTCGAGCCATCGGCCGAATTTGCAGCCCACCTCGCGAAAGCGTGACACGCGGCTGAAGCCCAGCGACTCGTGCAGGTGCGTGCTGGCCTCGTTTGGCACCGTGATGCAGGCCACGAGGGCGTGGTAGCCGCGCCGTCGGCACTCGTCGATGAGGCGGCACATGAGCTTCCGGCCAAGTCCCTGCCCCGTGTGCGAGGGGTGCAGGTAGATGGTCGTCTCCAGCGTGCGGCCATAGGCTGCGCGTGCTTTCCAGGGGTGGGCGTAGCAATAGCCCGTCAGCACCCCGTCGCTGAGGCAGGCGTAGGCGGGAAAGCCGCCGTCGATGAGCGATGCCAGCGTCTGTCGCATGGCCTGCGGAGTGGGCGCCTCGGTGTCAAAGGTGACGACGGTTTGCTTCACATAGTGTGCATAAATGTCGGCCACGGCTTCTGCGTCGCCGACAGTCAGGGGGCGTATTTCGTTCATGTTCTTTCAGATTATTTCGGGCAAATATACACAAACTTTGCCAATGTAAATCACTACCTTTGCCCCGTCTGAACAAACGTAGCATCTGACATGAGAAAGAAACTATACCTCTGGGCCCTTGCGGCCCTTCTGCCCCTGTGCGCGTCGGCGCAGCGCACCTACCGCGAGCTGGCCGAGGAGGCCTTCCGCTGTGTGGAGGCCGACAGCCTGGAGCGTGCGTCGTCGCTCTTCCGTGAAGCCTTGAAAGCCGATCCGGGCAATGCGTTCAATGCCGAACTGTTTGCCGGGCTGGGGGAAATAGCCCGTCGGCAGAACCGTCCGGCCGAGGCCATCGAGCAATACACCCTCTCGCTCAACCTCCGTCCGAAGTCTGTCGTCACGCTGCTGGCGCGTGCCGGCTCCTATATGGAGTCGGGCGACGAGCAACGAGCCTACACGGACTACTGCGACGTGCTCGACTTGGACAAGGACAATCGCGAGGCGCTCTTTTTCCGTGCCTATATCAACATGGAGCGGCGCGACTACAAGGCGGCCCGCATCGACTATGAGCGTCTGCTCCTGCTCGAACCCACTCACTTCGAGTCCCGTTTGGGGCTGGCTGTGCTCTGTCAGAAGGAAGGCCGCTTCAAGGATGCCGCCGACCAGCTGACGATGCTCATCGCGTCGCGTCCGCAGGATGCCACGCTCTATGCCGCCCGCGCCGACGTGGAGCAGGAACAGGGAGCATACGACCTCGCCTTGCTCGACCTGGAGGAGGCCGTCCGTCTGGAGCCCGACAACGCCCGCCACTATCTTGCCCGGGCTGCCATCAACGCGAAGATGGACCGCAAGAAGAGTGCCCGTGCCGACCTGGAGCGTGCCTTCGAACTGGGCGTGCCGCGCATGTCGCTGAAAGATTTCATGGAGACGCAGAAGTGAGTCCGTCCGGGAGCTGCGGGCGTTTCTCCTGAATGCTAAAAACTGCCAAATTTGCAGTCGGATTCCGCCTTTATTCGTATTTTTGTCTGCCAAATCAAACGAAGAATATGGTCCCAGCAGATATACAACAAGTGAAACTCAAGTTCGGCATCATCGGCAACTCCGAAGGGCTGAACCGTGCGATAGACATCGCCATTCAGGTGGCTCCTACCGACCTCTCGGTGCTCATTACCGGCGAGAGCGGTGTGGGCAAGGAGCATTTTCCCAAGATAATCCACCAAAACAGCAGTCGCAAGCACGGGCAGTACATTGCCGTCAACTGTGGCGCCATCCCCGAGGGTACCATTGACTCCGAACTCTTCGGGCATGAAAAAGGCGCTTTTACCGGTGCCATTGGTGAACGCAAAGGATATTTCGGCGAGGCTGACGGAGGCACCATATTTCTTGACGAGGTGGGCGAGCTGCCTCTTTCCACGCAGGCACGTCTGCTGCGTGTGCTTGAGACGGGTGAGTTCATCAAGGTGGGCTCGTCGAAGGTGGAGAAGACCAATGTGCGCATCGTGGCTGCCACGAATGTCAATCTGGCGCAGGCCATCGTTGACGGTCGCTTCCGGGAAGACCTTTACTATCGTCTGAACACTGTGCCCATCAAGATACCTCCCTTGCGTGAACGTAAGGAAGACATTTACCTCCTCTTTCGCAAGTTCGCTTCCGACTTTGCAACAAACTATCGCATGCCCCCCATCCAGCTCACAGACGATGCCCGCCGTGTGCTCACGGCCTATCCTTGGCCGGGCAACATCCGCGAGCTGAAGAACATCACCGAGCAGATATCCATCATCGAGAAGAAGCGTGAAATTGACGCCACGACTTTGCAGACATATATCCCTCTGCAGGAAGAGAGCCACTTCCCTACGCTTGTGTCTCATGCCGGAGGCACACATGGAGGAGGCTTTGAGAGTGAGCGTGAGATTCTCTACAAGGTGCTTTTCGACATGCGTAATGACGTGACAGAACTGAAGCGTCTGGTGGGCGAAATCATGAACGAACGCAAAGCCGGCAGCCAGACCATGTCTTCGTCAACCGTATCCTATTATCCGGGTCACACCGACGTGCAGCTGATGACTGTCCCCGTGAAACCAGTGCCTACGACCATCGACATTTCCACCTCTTCCGCCAATCCCTCCGTGCGCGACATGCAGGGCGCTGACGAGTATGTCGAGGAATCACTCTCGTTGGATGACGCCGAACGTGAACTCATCAAAAAGGCTTTGGAAAAGAATCACGGCAAGCGCAAGAGCGCGGCCAAAGACCTGAACATCTCAGAACGTACACTCTACAGAAAACTCAAAGAATATGACCTGGAATAAACGCTTCCGCTGGGGAGCTTACGCGCTTTTCATGCTCGCGACGCTCCTGTCATGCACCGTGTCTTATCGCTTCAACGGTGCCTCCATCAACTATGATAAGGTGAAGACCATCACCATCAGTACTTTCGAGAACCGTGCCCTTTATCAATATGGTCCGCTAGCTTCGGTATTCAACAACAAGTTGCAGGATGCCTATGCGCAGCAGACACGTCTGCAGTTTGTCCGGCGTGGCGGCGACTTGGAACTGTCTGGTGAAATTACGGGCTATGACGTGTATAACAAATCCGTGTCTGCCGATGGTTATTCGGCTCAGGTGGAATTGCGTCTGACAATCAACGTCCGTTTTGTGAACAATACGAACCATAACGAAGATTTCGAACAGAAGTTCACAGCCTCGCAAACGTATGACTCCACACAGCAGCTCACCTCTGTGCAGGATGACCTGATAGAGGATATGACGACGGATATTGTTGACCAGATATTCAATGCCACTGTGGCCAATTGGTGACGTAGCACTCTGATTTGCTCATGATAGACCTGCATACATATTTCGTTCATCCTGAAAAGCTCGACCGTGATTCGTTGGATGCGTTGCGCGGCGTGTTGGAGCGCTATCCTTATTTCCAGGCGGCCCGTCTGCTCTATTTGAAGAATCTCCGCATGCTCCGCGACCCATCTTTCAATCAGGAGTTGTGTCGTTCGGTCATCTACATCACGCACCGTGCCTTTCTCTATCATTTCCTTGAAGGCGACCTGCGCTTGTCTTTGAAACGCCCCGTTGATGCACGGGAAGGTGCAACCTCTGCCGGCGACCGTACGCTGACCATCATTGACGCTTATCTCTCGTCAATGCCCGAAGAGTCATCTTATGCTGCCATCGGCAACGGCATCGCTACTGACTATGCTTCCTATCTGTTGCACGGCGAAGTTTCTTCGGAGGAAGCTGGCGTGACTCCCATGCGTGGCCAAGGCCTGATAGACTCCTTTATCGAGAAAGCTGATGGGGGCTATGTTTTCCCTAAAGGGCATGAAGGAAAAGGCATCCCTGCCGCGACTGCTGACGAGAGTGGCGACAAGGAGCTTGAGTTTGAAAGTGAAGATGATAGCTATTTCACCGAAACGCTGGCAAAAATCTACATCAAACAGCAACGATATGCCAAGGCCATCGAAATAATTAAAAAGCTTAGTTTGAAATATCCAAAAAAAAGCACTTACTTTGCAAACCAAATTAAACAGCTGGAAGAATTGATTATTAACTCTAAATCAAAACAATAAAATGACCGTATTTGTAATATTACTCTGTCTGATTGTTGTGGCATCAGTCTTGATGTGCTTCATCGTCCTGATTCAGAACTCCAAAGGAGGAGGCTTGGCTGCCGGTTTTGCTTCGTCAAATCAAATCATGGGTGTGCGCAAGACGACTGACGTCTTGGAGAAAGCCACTTGGGGGTTGGCCATCTTCATGGTCGCTGTCAGTGTGATTTCCGCTTATACCCTACCTTCAAACAGTCGGCATGAGTCTGTGCTGATGGAGGAAGCACGACGTGGCAATCAGGCCAATCCGCAAGGCATTCCCAGTTTCGATGCTTCGAGCGTGACCCCGACGGAACAGCAAGCTCCTGCGCAGGATGCAGCTACACAGCAGGAAGCACCGCAGCAATGAGCATCGCACAAGATTAAACGGGAGGAAGACGAAGAATCTGTTGTCTGCAACGAGGCAGGCAACAGATTTTTTGTTTTCTCATGTAGGGATATTTTCAGAAAGTCTGTATTTTTGTTGCAATGATAAGATAATCTTAAACTATTAACCTACAGAAACACGACATGAATCTCTCACAACCGACTCCCCGAGTGGGACACTATCGCTGGCGGGTCATCGCCTTGCTCTTTTTCGCTACCACCATCAACTATATTGACCGTCAGGTGCTCGGCATGCTCAAACCCATTATCACGGAGGATATCCACATCTCTGAAGCCGACTATGGATACATCGTCTCAGCCTTCCAGGCTGCCTATGCCATCGGACTACTCTTCATCGGACGCGTCATCGACAAGTTTGGCACACGCATATCTTATGCCGTGGCCATCGTTGTCTGGAGTCTTGCCGGCTGCCTGCATGCTGCGGCGCGCGGGGCGCTTGGTTTCGGCATCGCACGCTTCTTTCTCGGTTTGGGTGAGAGTGCCAACTTTCCCGCAGCCATCAAGGCCACGGCCGAATGGTTTCCCATCAAGGAACGCGCGCTGGCCACGGGCATCTTCAATGCGGGCAGCAACATCGGGGCCGTTGTCTCGCCCATCATTGTCACCTGTGTGACTGTTGCCTACGGTTGGCAGATGGCCTTCATCATCACCGGTGCACTGGGCTTCGTGTGGATGGTGTTCTGGCTTCTGTGTTATCGCATCCCCCGTGAAGCCAAGGGGCTTAGCCGTGCTGAATATGACTATATCAACCAGGATGAGGCGGTGGCTGCCAAGGCTACGGCCGACGAAGGGGGCGACCGCCTGAAGTGGTGGCAACTGCTGAAGCAGCGCAGCTCTGTGGGCATCTGCCTGGCGCGCTTCGTGTGCGACTGGGTGTGGTGGTTCTTCCTTTTCTGGACGCCCGATTTCCTTGAAAAGGCCTACGGCGTGCACATCCAGCAGATGGTGCTTCCGCTCATCGTCATCTACACCTTTTCCTCTTTCGGCGGCATCACGGGCGGCTACATCTCCTCCCGCCTCATCAACATGGGGCGCAGTGTGAGCTTTGCCCGTCGCACCGCCCTGCTCATTTGCGCTCTGCTCGTCATCCCCGTCCTGCTCATTCCCGGCATCCATTCGTTGTGGGGCTCCATCATCATCATCAGCCTTGCCTGCTTTGCTCATCAGGGCTGGGCGTCAAACATCTACACCGTCGTCTCCGACCATTACCCCAAGAGCAGCGTTGCCACGATGACCTCCCTTGCCAGTTTTGCCGGTTCTGTGGGCGGCGTGCTGGCTGCTTCTTTCGTTGGCAATGTGCTGGAATTCACTGGCAGTTACTTCTTTGTCTTCATGATGGCTGGCTTCGCTTACCTGCTGGCGTGGTGCTGTTTGCAGCTCCTCCTGCCGCGTCGCACCCTGTCTTGACATTGCTTCGCAGGGGCTTTCTCGTTTTGAGAAATTAATTTATAATATACTCGTTTTTCCCTTAGTGGCCACCTTGACATTGCCGAGGTGGCCACTAAGGCATCCCCTTGGTAGCTACCAAGGCAGTGTCAAGGTGGCCACCAAGGCAATGCCAAGGTGAACATAACGACAACGTGTTGTTAGCCAGTGAATTAGTGTAAATGACGGACGTTGTGAAAACAATTTACAGAACTCGTCCCTGCATCCGGACTGTCAGACTCCCGGTTAATCAGGTTTATTGTTTCCTAATAAAAACACCTGTCATTTTTCATCTTTGGGATTTTTATTACCTTTGCACATGAAGAGTTGTCTGGCTGGAATGTGTTGCATATCACGGACATAGCGACCGTTGCCAAGTCATGGCTCACCTTTTGCGAATGCTCATGGATAAAACTAATTCTTATATATTACAATCTTAATGTCGGGTTTTCCGACAAAAAACGCTATGATTATGGACGAAAAATTTATCATCAACATAGGCCGCGAGTTGGGCAGCGGCGGTAAGGCCATCGGTGAACGTCTGGCAAAGATTTATAACATACACGTGTATGACAAGAAGCTCATCAAGCTCGCAGCCGAGGAAAGCGGGCTCGGACAGAGGTTCTTCGAGAAGGCCGATGAGAGCAACAAAGGCTTCATCTCTTCCTTCATGGGCGGGCTGCGCGTCCCTTTCATCGGTGAGGGCACCATTTATGACAATTATCTGAGCAACGATGCGCTGTTTAAAATCCAGAGCGACGTCATCCGCAAGCTGGCCGACAGCGAGTCGTGCATCTTCATCGGGCGTTGTGCCGACTACATCCTGCGCGATAATCCCCGTTGCGTGAACATCTTCATCACGGCCGACATGGCCGACCGCATCAAGCGCATTCGTGAGACTCATCCTGACTTGAGCGATAGCGATGCCGAAACTTATCTGGAGAAGGCCGACAAGAAACGTTCCTCCTACTATAATTATTATAGCAGCAAGACGTGGGGTGCCGCCGCCACCTATCATCTGTGCATCAATTCCTCCGTGTTCGGGCTCGACCGCACCACGGAATACATCAAACAGTTCATTGACGAGAAGCTGAAGTTGTGAAGTGGAGGAAGCACGGCTGAGGACGCTTAACGTGTCGGTTTCGTCTCCTCCGCCAGCTCAATGACTTCCAGGTCTTTGAACTCGCCCGCGTCGATGGTCAGGCGCACCAGCGTACGCACCTTGTGAAAACCGTAGATGCCGGCCGCTCCCGGATTGATGTGGAGCAGTCCGAGTGTCTTGTCATATTTCACTTTCAGGATGTGTGAATGGCCGCTGATGAACAGCTTGGGTGGATGCACGAAAAGCGTGCCGCGTATGGACGGGTCGTACTTTCCGGGATAGCCTCCGATGTGTTTCATGAGCACGTCGACACCATCGACGGTGAATCGGTTGACCTGCGGATAGATGCGACGAATGTCCTGTCCGTCAATGTTGCCGTAGACCGCACGTAGGGGACGGTAGGCTGCCAGACGTTCGGCCAGCTCCAGCGAGCCGATGTCGCCTGCATGCCAGATTTCGTCACAGTCGGCAAAGTATTTCAAGTAGCGCTCGTCCCAATGGGCGTGCGTGTCTGAGAGGATTCCGATGCGTTTCATGTTTTCTGTCTTTATGATTGCTCCGCAAAAGTACGAGAAAACTTTTGCTAATATCAACTAACATCCCGTTCTTTGCATAAGAATCTTTAAAAGACCAAACACACTTTTATGAAAGGAATCATTCTGGCCGGCGGCAGCGCCACACGCCTCTATCCGCTCTCGAAAGCCATCTCCAAGCAAATCATGCCGGTGTATGACAAGCCGATGATATATTACCCTCTATCCACACTTATGCTGGCCGGCATCCGTGAGGTGCTCATCATCTCCACGCCGCGCGACTTGCCTGCCTTCCGTGAACTATTGGGCACGGGTGAGGAGCTGGGCATGAATTTCTCCTACAAGGTGCAGGAGCAGCCCAACGGACTGGCGCAGGCGTTTATCCTAGGAGCCGATTTCCTTGACGGAGGTCCAGGGTGCCTCATACTGGGTGACAATCTTTTCTATGGGCAGGGCTTCTCGGACATGTTGGCGCGCGCGGTGCGAAAGGCCAACAGTGGCGGGGCATGCATATTCGGCTATTTCGTCAAAGACCCGCGTGCCTACGGGGTCGTGGAGTTTGACACCGACGGTACGGTGGTTTCCATCGAGGAAAAGCCTGCCGAACCCAAGAGCCAATATGCTGTGCCGGGGCTGTATTTCTATGACGGCTCCGTTGTTGGGAAAGCACGCAGCCTTCGCCCCTCGGCTCGTGGTGAATATGAAATCACTGACTTGAACAATCTTTATCTGCACGAAGGCAGTCTCCACGTGGAGCTTTTCGGACGTGGCTTCGCCTGGCTTGACACAGGCAACTGCGACAGCCTGCTTGAAGCGTCGAACTTCGTCGCTACCATTCAGAACCGTCAAGGATTTTACGTCAGTTGCATCGAAGAAATTGCCTGGCGTAACGGTTGGATCAGTGCGGAGCAGCTTCATGCCTTGGGTGAGCGCCACTCCCAGACAGCCTATGGACGCTATCTGACAGAACTTGTTAAATGACACGAATACATGAAGATGAAAACTTATTTGGTGACCGGAGCGGCCGGATTTATCGGCGCGAACTATATCAAGTATCTTCTTAGGACATGCGATGACGTGCGCATCGTCATCCTCGATCTGCTTACTTATGCCGGCAATTTAGGCACGATTGCCGACGACATTGACGGCAAGCGTTGCATTTTTGTCCGTGGCGACATCGGCAATCGTCGTCTGGTCGACAATCTGTTTGCCTCCTATGCCGTAGACTGTGTGGTGAATTTTGCGGCTGAGAGCCACGTTGACCGCAGCATTGAGAATCCGCAGCTCTTCCTTCAGACCAACATCTTGGGCACGCAAAACCTGCTCGACGTTGCACGCAGGGCTTGGGCTACGGGCACCGATGCCGACGGCTACCCCCTCTGGCGCGACGGCGTGCGCTTCCACCAAGTGTCAACCGACGAGGTCTATGGCAGTCTCGGACCCACGGGCTATTTCCGAGAAGATACCCCCCTCAGCCCACACAGTCCTTATAGCGCTTCGAAGGCCTCGGCCGACCTCATCGTCACGGCCTATCACGACACCTACCGCATGCCGGTGAGCATCACGCGATGCAGCAACAACTACGGTCCCTATCAGTTTCCGGAGAAACTCATCCCACTCCTTATCAAGAATATTCTCGAGGGTCGGTCACTCCCCGTCTACGGCGATGGTACGAATGTGCGTGACTGGCTATATGTCGACGACCACTGCCGGGCCATTGAACTGGTGCTCCGTCACGGACGGCCCGGGGAGGTCTACAACGTGGGTGGGCACAATGAGTGGCAGAACATCGACATCGTCCGCACAACGCTGGCCACTGTGCGCCGCCTCATCACCGAGCGTCCGGACTGCCGCGCGGCACTGAAGGTGACGGGGTCGCAGATGGACGATCGCCTCATCACTTTCGTGCGTGACCGTCTCGGGCACGACCGCCGTTATGCCATTGATGCCGACAAGATACGTCGCGAGCTCGGCTGGCAACCAGAGACACCCTTTGAGACGGGTATCGTTCGCACCGTCGAGTGGTATCTCACGCATCAGGATTGGGTCGCGCAGGTGACCAGCGGCGACTATCAACACTATTACGAACGCATGTACGCCGGCCGCTGACTGCATGTCGGTTCGGTGCGACAAGGGGCGTGCAGGAACGGACTTAGAGCCTTTTCTGCACGCCCCTCTTTGGTACGAAAGTACATCGAGGAATGAGTGGACAAGTATGCAATAAAAAAACAGAAGTGCATCCCTTCGAAACGAGATTCACTTCTGTTTATGATACGAT